>NZ_JBEYUS010000036.1:0-59805 GCF_040643635.1 Saccharopolyspora sp. NPDC047091 | reverse complement strand
AAGGAGACCGCGCTGGCGCGTTGTCCGCCGTTGGGGATGCGCACCAGGATCATGGTGTCGGTGAGGTCGCCGCCCTCGTCGTCGGTGGTGCGCAGCTCCTTGAGCACGTCCTCCGGCAGCGGGTTGCCCTCGGCGTCGGTGCGGCTGTCGTTGCCGACCAGCAGCACGTCGGTGGCGCCGTCCGGCGAGTTGAAGCCGCTGCCGATCACATCGCTGCCGGAGAGCCCGCCGGTGAACCCGTTGAAGGCGCCCCACGCGTAGGCGCTGCCGCCCAGCACCACCACCGACAACAGCGCGGCCACCGTGCGCCCGAAGAACCTCCGCGCCCGGCGCGGCCGGCGGGAACGGGCCGGTTCGCGGGGGACGACCGGGTGGCGCACCGTCGTCGCCTCACCGGGACGGGATGGCCCGCCCGGACGGGGATTCCTCGGTCGCTGCGGTCCTCGCACATGATCCACGCCCTCGTCCTCTCCCCGCCCCTGCAGCACCTGGCGGCGCGCCGATCGGCGCGGCCAGCTACGAGTTCAGACGCGTCACGGCCGAGCGGGTTGCCTCCCGGCACCGCACGACCGCCGATCGGCCCCGGACGACCGGCGGGAGCGGGTGTGGTCCGAGCGCTCCCGAAACGCGTGCCGATCATGCACCGGCCCGCGCACCGCCGCCAGCAGAACCGCCGGGATCGCACCCGCCCGGCCGAGTGGGAAAGCGCCGCGCAGCAGGAGGTTCAGGCCGGTCAGCCCACCGGAGCGGGACGACCGGCGAGCGCGGCCAGCAGGGTCGCGCACCACTCCAGCAGTGCCTCGTCCCGCAGCGGCGGCGCACCCATGCGCCCGCCCGCGGCGCCTTCGGTCGGCCGCGGCACGGACACGGTGCGGACCGTCGCCTTGTACACCGCCTTCGGGTAGAGCCGCTTGAGCCGCATCTGCTGCGAGTCGGCCAGCTCCAGCGGCGCCACCCGCAGCGAGGATCCCTGCAGGGTCACCTCGGTGACGCCGTGCTCGCGGCAGACCTGGCGGAACGCGGCGACCTTCAGCAGCCGCTGCACCGGTTCCGGCAGCGGCCCGTAGCGGTCCTCCAGCTCGGCGCGCACCGCGTCCAGCGCGGCCTGATCGCCGGCGGCCGCGATCTTCCGGTAGGCCTCCAGGCGCAGCCGCTCCCCCGGCACGTAGTCGTGCGGGATGTGCGCGTCGACAGGCAGGTCCACCCGCACTTCGGCGAGCTCCTGCTCCAGGTCCGCGGTGCCCGCACCCGCGTGCTGCTTGAACGCCTCGACGGCCTCGCCGACGAGCCGCACGTACAGGTCGAAGCCGACGCCCGCGATGTGCCCGGACTGCTCGGCGCCGAGGATGTTGCCCGCGCCGCGGATCTCCAGGTCCTTCATGGCCACCGCCATGCCCGCGCCCAGCTCCGAGTTCTGCGCGATCGTCGCGAGCCGGTCGTGCGCGGTGTCGGTGAGCGGTTTCTCGCCCGGGTACAGGAAGTACGCGTAGCCGCGCTCGCGGGCGCGTCCCACCCGGCCGCGCAGCTGGTGCAGCTGGGACAGGCCGAGCATGTCGGAGCGCTCCACGATCAGCGTGTTCGCGTTGGAGATGTCCAGCCCGGTCTCGACGATCGTGGTGCACACCAGCACGTCGTGCTCGCGCTCCCAGAACCCCTGGATGATCTTCTCCAGGCGTTCCTCGTTCATCTGGCCGTGCGCGGTGACGATCCGCGCCTCCGGCACCAGCTCGCGCAGCGACCGCGCGGCCTTCTCGATCGTCGAGACCCGGTTGTGCACGAAGAACACCTGGCCGTCGCGCAGCAGCTCGCGGCGGATCGCGGCGCCGACCTGCTTCTGGTCGTAGGCGCCGACGTAGGTCAGCACCGGGTGCCGCTCTTCGGGCGGGGTGAGGATCGTGGACATCTCGCGGATGCCCGCCATGCTCATCTCCAGCGTCCGCGGGATGGGCGTCGCCGACATCGTCAGCACGTCCACGTGGGTGCGCAGCGCCTTGATGTGCTCCTTGTGCTCGACGCCGAAGCGCTGCTCCTCGTCGACGATGACCAGCCCGAGGTCCTTGTAGCGCACGCCCGTCTGCAGCAGCCGGTGCGTGCCGATCACGATGTCCACCGAGCCGTCCGCCAGGCCCTGCAAGGTCTGCTCGGACTCCTGCGGCGTGGTGAACCGGGACAGGCCCTTGATGGTCACCGGGAAGGAGCGCATCCGGTCGGTGAAGGTGTTCAGGTGCTGCTGGGCGAGCAGCGTGGTCGGCACCAGCACCGCCACCTGCTTGCCGTCCTGCACGGCCTTGAACGCGGCGCGCACCGCGATCTCCGTCTTGCCGTAGCCGACGTCGCCGCAGATCACCCGGTCCATCGGGACGGCGCGCTGCATGTCGGCCTTGGCCTCGTCGATCGCGGCCAGCTGGTCCCCGGTCTCGGTGTAGGGGAACGCGTCCTCCAGCTCCCGCTGCCACGGGGTGTCCGCGCCGAACGCGTGGCCGGGCGCGGACTGGCGGGCCGCGTAGAGCTGCACGAGTTCGGCGGCGATCTCCTTGACCGCCTTGCGCGCCTTGGCCTTGGTGTTCTTCCAGTCGGAGCCGCCGAGCTTGTTCAGCGCGGGCAGTTCGCCGCCGACGTAGCGGGACACCTCGTCGAGCTGGTCGGTGGGCACGAACAGCCGGTCGCCGGGCTGGCCGCGTTTGCTGGAGGCGTACTCCAGCACCAGGTACTCGCGGGTGGCGCCGCCGACGGTGCGCTGCACCATCTCCACGTACTTGCCGATGCCGTGCTGCTCGTGGACGACGAAGTCCCCGGCCTTCAGCGCCAGCGGGTCGACCGCGTTGCGCCGCCGCGACGGCATCCGGCGCATGTCCTTCGTGGAGGTGCCGCCGCGGCCGCCGGTCAGGTCGGTCTCGGTGAGCACCACCAGCCCCACGCCCGCCGCGGCGAAGCCGTCCTCCAGGCCGCCGCGCACCACGGTGATCACGCCGGTCTCGGGGGCCGCGGTCAGGCCGTCGGCGGCGTGCCGCACCGGCAGGTCGCTGTCCCGGAACTGCTGCACCGCGCGCTGCGCCGTCCCCTGGCCGGGCACCACCAGCACCGCGGCGCCGCCGGAAGCGGTGTGCGCGCGCAGGTCGGTGAAGGCGCGCTCCACCTCACCCCGGTACGCCTCGACCTGCTTGAGGCCCAGGTGCACCACGCCGCGGTCCGCGCTGTCGCTGCTGAGCTGGGTGAGCGTCCACCACGGCAGCCCGATCTCCCTCGTCCGCTCCTCGACCTCCGCGAGCCCGCGGTACGCCGAAGCACCCAGGTCGATGGGGGCCTTGCCGCCGTCGGCGGCGACCATCCAGGACGCCTCCAGGAACTCCTGCCCGGTGCGCACCAGGTCCGCGGCCCGCGCCCGCACCTTCTCCGGATCGGCCAGCAGCACGTGCGTGCCCGCCGGCACGAGTTCGGTGAGCAGCCGCATCTCGCCGTCGCACAGCGCCGGGATCAGCGCCTCCATGCCTTCGACGGCGGCGCCGCCCGCGATCTTGCCGAGCATCTCGGACAGGTGCGCGTCCGCCTCGTGCTGCCGGGCCAGTTCGCCGGCGCGTTCCGCCACCTCCGGGGTGATGAGCAGTTCGCGGCAGGCCGGGGCGTACAGCGCGGTGTCGGTGGCGTCCGGCAGCGAGCGCTGGTCGGCGACGGAGAACGGGCGGACCTCGGTGACCTCGTCGCCCCAGAACTCCACCCGCAGCGGGTGCTCCACGGTCGGCGGGAACACGTCCACGATGCCGCCGCGCACCGCGAACTCGCCGCGCTTCTCCACCATGTCCACGCGGGAGTAGGCGAGTCCGGCGAGGCGTTCCACCAGGTCTTCGAAGTCGTGCTCGTCGCCGAGCCGCAGCCGCACCGGCGCGAGTTCGCCGAGGCCGGGCGCGATCGGCTGGATGAGGCTGCGGACCGTGGTCACCAGCACCCGAACCGGGCCTTCGGCGTGCTCCTCGGGGTGCGCGAGCCTGCGCAGCACCGCGAGCCTGCGCCCCACGGTGTCGGCGCGCGGGGACAACCGCTCGTGCGGCAGCGTCTCCCAGGACGGGAGCACCGCGATGCCGTCCGCGCCCAGCAGGTCCTCCAGCGCCGACGCGGTCTCCTCGGCCTCCCGGCCGGTCGCGGTCACCAGCAGCACCGGGGCGGCCGCGCCTGCTTCGGCGGCCAGCGCCGCCGCGGCCAGCGGGCGGGCGGCGACCGGGCCTTCCAGCACCAGGCGCGGGCGGCCCGCCGCGGACACCACGTCGCGGAAGCTCGCCTCCCGCAGCAGCGCGTCGAGCAGCCCGTGCAGCGCGGCCGGGGCCGCGTCGATCGGAGTGGCAGGACCAGCCTGGGTCATCGGAATCCCTCGCACCGAGAACGGACATGCGCGCAGACCCGTCCCCGGGACGACTGCGTCCGAGTCCGGTGCGCGGGCGTCGGCGTCGCGACGGCTGAGCCGGAACCGGCTCTCCCAGCGGACCGGTGCCGGGTGGCGGGAGTCGCCGTCCAGCCTACGACTCCGCACCGACGACGTCCGGCCGCCCTCGTCCCGGTCGTTCGACCGGCCCGCGGCGGAACGCGCCGCCCCGGGTCAGCGCCAGGTGCCGAGCTTGGGCTTGTGCTCCAGGTTGGAGAGGCCGTTCCAGGCGATGTTCACCAGGTGCGCGGCCACGTCGTCCTTCTTCGGCTTGCGCGCCTCGAGCCACCACTGGCCGACGAGCGCCACCATGCCCACCAGCGCCTGGCTGTAGAGCGGGGCGAGCTTCGCGTCGTAGCCCTTCGCGCTGAACTGCAGGCCGAGGATGTGCTCGACCTGGCTCGCGATGTCGTTGAGCAGCGAGGAGAACGTGCCGGTGGTGGAGGCCACCGGCGAATCGCGGACGAGGATGCGGAACCCGTCCGTGCAGGTGTCGATGTACTCGAGCAGCGCGCCCGCCGCCTGCTCCAGCAGCGCGCGGGGGTGCCCGGCCGAGAGGGCGGAGACGATCTGGTCCAGCAGCGCGCGCATCTCGCGGTCCACGACCACCGCGTAGATGCCCTCCTTGCCGCCGAAGTGCTCGTAGACGACCGGTTTGGACACGCCGGCCCGGTGCGCGATCTCCTCGATGGAGGCGGCTTCGAAGCCCTTCTCCGCGAACAGGGCGCGGGCCACGTCGAGCAGCTGCTGACGTCGTTCCTCACCGGTCATCCGGACTCGGGTGGTGCGGGCCGAACGCCGCCTGGTCTCCGAATCCGGCGAGTTCCGCTTGCGCCGTCCTGCTGCCACGCAGGTCACCCTATCCGTCGAGATCCTCCGAGGTGCGCACCTCCCCGGCAGCGCGCGGCGTTCCCCTGCGGGGAAGGCTGCCGCGCGTCGGGGAGGCCGGTCCGGCGGCACCCCCGCTGGGGCACCGATCCCGTGGGGAGGATCGGGCCCGGCGAGGTTCCACCACCGCGACCGCCGGAGGGGTCGGTCAGCCCTTGTAGTCGGTGACCGCGATCCGGGCCAGCCGCTTCTCGTTCGGCCAGCGGACCTTCCAGGCCCAGCCGACCTTCTCGAAGAACCAGATCACCCGCGCCGAGATGTCCAGCTGCCCGCGCAGCACCCCGTGCCGGGCGCAGGTCGGGTCGGCGTGGTGCGAGTTGTGCCAGGACTCGCCGAACGACACGATCGCCAGCGGCCAGAAGTTCGCCGCCTTGTCGCGGCTCTTGAACGGGCGCTCGCCGATCATGTGGCAGATCGAGTTCACCGACCACGTGATGTGGTGCAGCAGCGAGACCCGCACCAGCCCGGCCCAGAAGAAGCCGGTCAGCGCGCCCCACCAGGACCAGGTGAGCAGGCCGCCGAGCACCGCGGGCAGCACCAGGCTCAGCGCGGTCCACAGCACGAACAGGTTGTTCAGCTTGACCAGCCGCTCCTCCTTGTGGAGGTCGGGCGCGAAGCGCTCCTCGTTGGTCATGTTCCGGTCGAACAGCCAGCCCATGTGCGCGTGCCAGAAGCCCTTGGCCAGCGCGCCCGGGGTGCTGCCGAAGCGCCACGGCGAGTGCGGGTCGCCGTCGCGGTCCGAGTAGGCGTGGTGCCGCCGGTGGTCGGCGACCCAGGTGATCACCGGGCCCTGCAGCGAGGTCATGCCCGCGATCGCGAGGGTGGCGCGCACCGGCCAGTTGGACTTGAACGAGCCGTGCGTGAACAGCCGGTGGAACCCGACGGTGACGCCGAGCCCGCTGAACACGTAGAAGAAGACCGCGAGGCCGACGTCGACCCAGCCGAGGCCCCAGCCCCAGGCGAACGGGATCGCGGCGACGAGCGCGACGCACGGGATCAGGACGAACGCGTAGACGAAGAACTGGGCGAGTCTGGGGCGGGTTCCCGCGGTGAGCGGTTTGGGCCCGGATTCGGCCCCGGAAGCCTCGGGAGCAACGTCGGTTGCTGCGGTCATACTCACTACCTCAACTGGGTCAGGTGGTGGAAAGAACGGTCGTCAGCGCCGGAACGCCGGCTCGACCCCGCAGATCCTACGGGACCGTAACCTACGCCAGCGTAAGTTGGTGGATGCACAATCGTCACCCCCCGGCGACGGAAATACGGCGTGTCGTGACCGCCCGGGCGTGTCCCGGCCGCCGGACCTGATCGTTCGTGCACCCGTGAGAACGATCACCCTGGACGGGCATGCCACGATGTCGACTGGGCGACCGCGGTCGGTCGGCGTGGCGGTAGGCTCGAGCGCCGGACCACATCGCCCGATCCGCCGTGGTGTAAAGGCAGCACCTCAGATTTTGGTTCTGATGGTCCAGGTTCGAGTCCTGGCGGCGGAGCAGCGGTCCCCGCGACGCCGTGCGATGTCCCGACGGGAACCGTGGTCGATCGTCGACCTCCCCGGCCCCGGCCGGGCTTGGATGCCAGCAGGGGGTGTGCGCCGCTGCGCGAGGACACGACGGACGTGCGCGACGATGCGGCAACCGCGCTGAGCGAGGTCAGCGACGCGTGGTTGGTCGGTCGCGCTCGCGAACTCAACGCCGTCGGCCAGAACAGCGACGCACTGGGCCAGCGCGGCACCATCCGCGAAGCCGACGGCCTGCTCGCCGAGGCGCAGCGGCGCGGCGAACCCCGCATCGTCGCCCAGCTGCTGCGGCACTGCGCCGCGATGCGGCTGTCCTCCTCCGGGCTCGCGCACGGCGCCGAACCGCTGCTGGACGAACTGCTCACGCACAGCCGCAGGCACGGCCTGACCGTGCTGGAAGCGGACGCCTACGCGCTGCGCGGCAGGCGGGCGCTGCTCACCGGCAGCGAGGACAACGCGATCACCGAGGTCGCCAGCGGGCTCGCCATGCTGGAGGACGAACCCGTCCCGGACACCGCGCTGGGCAGGCGCTCCTGGGACCGGCTGCTGGCGACCGCGCTGATCGACCTGGGCTCGGTGCTCACCCAGCTCGGCGTGTACGAGACCGCCGACGAGGTGATGGCCCGCGCGCTGCACCGCATCCGGGAGAGCGGCGGCCCGCACGAGATCGCGCTGCACATGATGAACCGCTGCCGCATGTTCCTCGGCTGGGGACTGCGCCTGGAGCGCATCGGCCAGCAGGACGCGGCGGGCGAGCGGTTCGCCACCGCCTCCGGGCTCGCGCTGGGCGTCGAGGTGCCGTGGCGGGAATCGCTGTTCCCCCGGCTCGCGGACCGCTCCGCAGCGGACCAGATCCCGGTGCTCGGCGCCGCGCACGCGCTCGCCCAGCCCGGCGCGGAACACATCGAACGGCTGCAGCGGCTGCGCTCGCTGGACCGGGCCATCCACCCGCGCGAGAAGATCATCGTGGCGATCGCGCTGTCCCGCTGCCTGACCGGAGCCGGGCGGCGCTCGGACGCGGTGCGGATGCTCTCCGACACCCGCTCCAAGGTCACCAGCGACGCCGCCGACCCGACGCTGCGGATCTCGCTGGCCCGCGAGTACGCGCAGCTCACCGAACTCGACCAGGACCGGCCGACCAGCGACGCGGTGCACGACTACGTGCTGGACCTGGAGAACGAGCTGTGGGCGATGCGGGAGGGCCGCTACCTGACGCTGAGCACCCGGCTGGAGAACTCCCGGCTGAACCTGCGCCACGACGCGATCACCCAGCAGGCCCTGCAGGACCCGCTGACCGGGCTGTCCAACCGGCGCGCGCTGGACGAGCGGCTCGACGCGCTGCTGGACTCGGCGGAGGCGCAGCCGCTGTCGGTGGCGCTGGTCGACCTGGACGGCTTCAAGGAGGTCAACGACCGCTGCTCGCACGCCGAGGGCGACGACGTGCTGCGGGTCGTGGCGAGCACGCTGCGGGACACCCTGCGGGTGGACGACTTCGTGGCCCGCTACGGCGGCGACGAGTTCGTGGTGCTGCTGCCGGGCGTGACGCTGGGCGCGGCCGAGTCGGCGCTGCAGCGGACCGTGCAGGCGATCGCGCGGCTGCCGAAGGCGCTGTCCCGCGGGGTGACGCTGTCGATCGGCGTGGTCGCGCGGCGCCCGCAGGAGTCCGGGGCGCAGGTGCAGACCCGGGCGGACGCGGCGATGTACCAGGCCAAGCGGAACGGCGGGAACCAGGTGGCCACGTTCGCCGTGGAGTCCTCCGGCGGGGACGACGAGGAGACCTGGATCCCGCCGCAGCCCCGCTGACCGGTTCACCCGGACCGGCGCCGCAGCTGCTTGCGCGCGCACTCTCCGTGAACAGCCCGTCGCCGGGCCGGGCGGTCGGCACCCGGCCGCCCGCGGTGCGCCGCGGCGCTGGCGACAACCCGCCACCGGCCCGCCCGATTGATCACAAAGCAGCAGTTCGGGACGGCCGTGACGTCCTGGTCGGGGTGGACCGGGCAGGTAGCATCGGCTTCCGCCGGACAAGCGGGAAGGGCCACCGGCGCGGGCACGGCACGCCCCGGTTACCCTTCACCCGCTTGGACGCCACCAGCAGCCGGTTCGCGGCGAGACTGCTCACCGTGACCACACCGACCAGGGCGACTCCGGCGTGTCGGCGTCGAACCCGCTTGAGACCCAAGGGAGTGCGTTGATGCCTCAGGGCGAGAACGCCCGGCCCGCCCCCAGCACGTCCGGCGCGGCTTCCTCCAGTTCCCCCTCCGCACTCGGCACCGCGGGCTCCGCGGTCAGCACCATCGTGCTCGCCGCGGGCGAGGGGACCCGGATGCGCTCCGCGACGCCGAAGGTGCTGCACCCGATCGCCGGTCGGCCGCTGGTCGAGCACGCGGTGCGGGCGGCGGCCGGGACCGGCCCGGACGACCTGGTGGTCGTGATCGGCCACGGTCGGGACGCCGTCGGCGAGCACCTCGGGCAGGTCGCCGACGACCTCGGCCGCAAGGTGCACACCGTCGTCCAGGACCGGCAGCTCGGCACCGGGCACGCGGTCGCCTGCGGCATGCAGGCGCTGGCCGACCAGCGGCACGGCACCGTGCTGGTCAGCTACGGCGACGTCCCGCTGCTGGACACCGCGACGCTCGACGCGCTGCTCGCCGAGCACCACGAACGCGGCAACGCCGTCACCGTGCTGTCCGCGGTGGTCGACGACCCCACCGGCTACGGCAGGCTGGTCCGCGACGCCGCCGGGAACGTCACCGGCATCGTCGAGCAGAAGGACGCCACCGCCGAGCAGGCCGCCATCGGGGAGATCAACTCCGGGGTGTACGCGTTCGACGCGGCGGTGCTCTCCGACGCGCTGGACCGGCTGTCCACCGACAACGCGCAGGGCGAGCTGTACCTGACCGACGTGCTGTCCATCGCCCGCACCGACGGTCACCCGGTGGGTGCGCTGGTGTGCGCCGACACCTGGCTGGTGGAGGGCGTCAACGACCGGGTGCAGCTGGCCCGGCTCGGCGCCGAGCTCAACCGCAGGCTGGTGCTCGGCTGGATGCGCGAGGGCGTCACCGTCACCGATCCGGCCTCGGTGTGGCTGGACTGCGACGTGCGGCTGGACCGCGACGTGACCGTGGAGCCGGGCGTGCAGCTGCGCGCGGGCACCACCGTCGGCGAGGGCGCGCTGATCGGCCCGGACACCACGCTGACCGGCTGCACCGTGCACGCGGGCGCCTCGGTGGTGCGCACCCACGGCGAAGGCGCCGAGGTCGGACCCGGCGCCTCGGTCGGGCCGTTCGCCTACCTGCGCCCCGGCGCGCGGCTCGGCGAGAAGGGCAAGATCGGCACCTTCGTCGAGGTCAAGAACGCCGAGATCGGCACCGGCAGCAAGATCCCGCACCTCACCTACGTCGGCGACGCCGAGATCGGCGAGGGCAGCAACATCGGTGCGGCGAGCGTCTTCGTGAACTACGACGGCGTCGCCAAGCACCGCACCGTGATCGGTTCCCACGCGCGGACGGGTGCGGACAACATGTTCGTCGCCCCGGTCGAGGTGGGGGACGGCGCCTACACGGCCGCCGGCTCGGTCATCACCCAAGATGTCCCCCCGGGCGCCATGGCGGTCGCCCGCGGGAGGCAGCGCAACATCGAAGGCTGGGTGGCTCGCCGCCGCCCGGACACCGCCGCCGATCGAGCCTCCCGACAGGCTCAGCAGCGGTCGGGATCTGACGACCTGACCACCAATCCGACGAGTGACACCCGATGATGGGCGTCAACGGGGAGGGACGATGACCGTGAGTGCCATGTCTGCGACCCCGAAGAAGAGCCTCAAGCTCTTCTCCGGGAGCAGCCATCCGGAACTTGCCGAGGAGGTGGCCAAGCAACTCGACGTGACGGTCACGCCCCAGTCGGCCTACAAGTTCGCCAACGGCGAGATCTTCGTCCGCTACGACGAGTCGGTCCGCGGCTGCGACGCCTTCGTGATCCAGTCGCACTGCACACCGCTCAACGACGCCATCATGGAACAGCTGATCATGGTGGACGCGCTGAAGCGCGCCAGCGCCAAGCGCATCACCGTGGTCATGCCGTTCTACGGCTACGCGCGGCAGGACAAGAAGCACAAGGGCCGCGAGCCGATCTCGGCCCGCCTGATGGCGGACCTGTTCAAGACCGCGGGCGCCGACCGGATCATGACGGTGGACCTGCACACCGACCAGATCCAGGGCTTCTTCGACGGGCCGGTGGACCACCTGCTGGCGCAGACGGTGCTGTCGGACTACATCCGGCAGACCTACGTCGACGAGAAGATCACCGTGGTCTCGCCGGACTCCGGCCGGGTGCGGGTCGCGGAGAAGTGGGCGGACAACCTCGGCGGGACTCCGCTGGCGTTCATCCACAAGACCAGGGACCCCACGAAGCCGAACCAGGTCGTCGCGAACCGCGTCGTCGGTGACGTCGAAGGCCGGCTGTGCGTGCTGGTCGACGACATGATCGACACCGGTGGCACGATCACCAAGGCCACCGAGCAGCTGCTGGAGTCCGGCGCGAAGGACGTCATCATCGCGGCGACCCACGGCGTGCTCTCCGGCCCGGCCGTGGAGCGGCTGTCGTCCTGCGGGGCGAAAGAGGTCGTGCTGACGAACACGCTGCCGATCCCGGAGGACCACCACTTCGACACGCTGCGGGTGCTCTCGATCGCACCGCTGGTCGCC
Organism: Saccharopolyspora sp. NPDC047091; assembly: GCF_040643635.1. Lineage (NCBI taxonomy): Bacteria > Bacillati > Actinomycetota > Actinomycetes > Pseudonocardiales > Pseudonocardiaceae > Saccharopolyspora > Saccharopolyspora sp. NPDC047091. The sequence continues at coordinate 48,287 of NZ_JBEYUS010000036.1, read as the reverse complement.
GAGGCGATCCACCAGGTGTTCGAGGACGGCTCGGTCACCAGCCTGTTCGACGGCCACGCCTGAGCGGAGCCCGAAACGCGGAACGGCCCGGTCCCCCCTCGGGGCCGGGCCGTTCCGCGTTCTCGGTGCTCGGCCGCGCGGGCCGGTCCCGACCTCAGATCGTCGTGACGACCTCGTCGTAGTCGTGGCGCGGCAGGCGGTCGAACCAGGGGTCCTCGCCGGGCTTGCCGATGTTGACCACGACGAGCACCTGCTGCTTGCCGTCCGGGAAGAACTCGGCGTTGATGCCCGCCGGGTCGAAGCCGGTCATCGGACCGGCGGCCAGGCCCGCGGCGCGGACGCCGAGGATGAAGTAGGCGACCTGCAGGCTCGCGTTGAGCCTGGCGTGCTCGGTGCGGAAGTCGTCGTCCGCCCACATGTCCTTGGCGTTGGGGGCGTGCGGGAACATCCGCGGCAGGTTCTCGTGGAAGTCGGTGTCGGCCGCGAGCACCGCGACGACCGGCGCGCTCTCGGTCTTGGCCCGGTTGCCGCCGCCCAGGTGCGGCAGCAGGCGCTGCTTGCCTTCGTCGGAGCGGATCAGGACGATGCGCAGCGGCTGCTGGTTCATCGAGGTCGGACCCCACTTGACCAGGTCGTGGATCGCGCGCAGCTGCTCGTCGGTGACCTCGTCGGAGCTGAACGTATTGGCCGTGCGGGCGTTGCGGAACAGCAGGTCCTGGGCTTCTTCGGACAGCTGCAGGCCGGTCGTGGAATCGGTCGAGGTCATGATCACTTCCTTGCTCGCGGTTTCTCGGAGCAACGTGCTTGAAGCTTCCACCATTCCGCGGTGCGGCGCGCGTCACGCCCACCGCACCCGCTGATCGGGCGAACCGGACTCCCCCCGGTCGTCAGAACAGGCCGACCAGTTCGTTGATCGCGACTCCTACGAAGAGGAGCAGGCACAGCCCCAGCAGCGTGTTCGACAGCCACCGGGAGCGGTGCTCGGCGGGCATCATCGACCGCGAGTTCAGCAGCACCAGCAGCGTGCCCGCCAGGAACGGCATGAACAGCGCCCCCAGCACCCCGTACACCAGCGTGAGCTGGAACGGCTTGCTGAACAGCAGCAGCAGCATCGGCGGGAACGTCAGCCACAGCAGGTAGATCCGGTAGGGCGTGCTGTGCATGCCGGCCTTGTGGTCGTAGGCGGCGGCGGTCTCGACCGGCGCTTCCTTCGGCAGCCGCCAGGTCCGCCACCAGTCGGCGAACAGCAGGCTCACCCCGTTCCACACGCCGATCACCGAGCTGAACGCGACCGCGAAGAAGCCGACCAGGAACGGGATCCGCGCCCATTCCCCGTAGTCGGCGGCGAGCACGTCGCCGAGGTTGAGCAGTCCCTTGTCGCTCTCGGTCAGGTCCTGGCCGAGCAGGATCTCCGCGCCCACCACCAGCATCGCCACCACGAAGATGCCGGTGGTGAGGTAGCCGACGGCGTTGTCCATCCGCATGATCGGCAGCCACTTCGGCGTCCGCCAGCCCTTCGCGAACGTCCAGTAGCCGTAGGCGGCCATCGTGATGGTGCCGCCGACACCGCCCATCAGGCCGAGCACGTAGGCGACCGAGCCCGCGGGCAGCCGCGGCACCAGGCCTTCGCCGAGCTCCAGCAGGTTCGGCCCGACGAGGAACGCGGTGCCGACGACGGTCACGAACATGACCCCGACCAGCACCGTCATGATCTTCTCCAGCACCGCGTAGCGCCCGAACCACACCAGCGCCAGCCCGAGCAGCCCGCACAGCGCCGCCCAGCCGCCGACCGGCAGCACCGGGAACAGCGCGTTCAGCGGCAGCGCCGAGGCGGACATCGCGGTGGCGCCGTACACGAAGCCCCAGATGACGATGTAGACGCCGAAGTAGGAGGTGGCCCACCGGCCGAGGGAGCGCCAACCGGAGAGCATGGTGCGCTCGCCGCCGAGGTGCCAGCGCCCCACCGCCTCGCCGAGAGCCAGCTTGAACAGCGTGCCCACCAGCACCGCCCAGAACAGCGTGTACCCGTAGCGGGCACCGGCGACCATCGTCGCGACCAGGTCGCCCGCGCCGACCCCGGTGGCGGCGGCCATGATGCCGGGCCCGATCTGCTTGAACCGCGCCCAGCCCGTGGCCGGGAGTTGCGGCGCGCTGCCGTGCTCGGCGCCCGGATCGGAGCTCGTGTCTGCGGACATGCGCGTCAAACTATCGCCGCACGTGGTACCGGTCATCCACAAGCGACCAAACCGTGACGCCAGAGCCCGTCGGCACCGCAGTTCTCCCGTCAGCAGCACTTCCGTCAGCGGCGAAGCCGCTGAGCCGACGACCACCCGAGCAACTCGCACCGCAGCGGGTTCTCAGCGGCCTCCTCGCGAGGACAGCGTTTTCTCATGTGGCGGAGCCACCTGAGAAAACGATCCCGCAGCGAGGAGGGCGCTGAGGTTCCGCCACCCGCCCCTCCCGCAAGACGAGATCCGAAAATCAGTAAGCGACGGTGAAGCGGGTGCGGTGGTGCGCTGGTCGGTCGAGCTCGTCGACGAAGGCCAGGGCGAAGTCGTCCCCGCCGATCGTCGAGCTCCCCGCTTCGTCGGACAGCAGCAGGTCGCCGCCGACCCGGTAGTGCCCGGTCCGCTCCCCCGGTGCGTAGGAGCCGAACACGGCGGGCGGGCTCACGTAGAACCAGTCGACGTCGGCGGGGGCTTCGCGCAGCGCGTCCAGCACCTCGGAGTGCGAGCCCGCCTCGACCTTGAACTCCTCCGGGAACTCCGGGGTGTCGATGACGCGGGGGCCGCCTTCGGCGACGCGCAGGCTGCCCGCCCCGCCGACGACGCCGAGCCGGAAGCCGTTGGTCCGCGCGGCGTCGAGCAGCGTCGGCACCGCGTCGAGCAGCTTCTTGCCGTCGGACGCCGGGCGGCCCGGGGTGGCGATGAGCACCGCGTCGGCGCCCTTGGTCACGTCGAGCACGAACTCCGGGTCGTGCATGGTGCCCTGGCGCCCGCTGAGGCCGTCGGCTTCGGGCAGTCCGCTGACGTCGCGGGCCACGCCGACCACCTCGTGGCCGCGGGACAGCGCTTCCTTCGCGATCCGGCCGCCCGCGTACCCGGTGGCGCCGAACAGAACGATCCGCATGGGAGATCTCCTCCAGTATGTCGACTCGATCCGACGGTAACCATTGGTAACCAGTGACTTCAAAGTGCTATAAGTACCTGATGGTTACCAACCTGGTCCCGGACGTGCGCAACCCCGCCTGCCCCACCCGCGTGGTGCTCGACCGCATCGGGGATCGCTGGACGTCGCTGGTCGTGCTGACCCTGCTGGACGGTCCGATGCGGTTCACCCGGCTGCGCTCGGCCGTGGGCGGTGTGGCGCCGAAGGTGCTCACCCAGACCTTGCGCGCGATGGAGCGCGACGGCCTGCTCAGCCGCACCGTGCACGCGGAAGTTCCACCGCGGGTGGACTACGAGCTGACCGAGCTCGGCCGGTCGCTGCGCGCCCCGATCCAGGCCATCACCGACTGGGCGGAGGCCCACGTGGTCGACGTCGAAGCCGCCCGGGCCGCCTACGACGCGGGCCGCGAGGACCGCTGACACCCGTGCACCCACCCGGGCGGCGCGTCGCTCCCACGCAGGCTCTAAACTGTTCGGGTTGCCTCGGCGAGGCCGGGTTCTTCCACCCGGCGTGATCGACGCGGCGGCTCGGTGTTCGCCCTCGTGGACGCGAAGGACCGCCGGCGCCGCCCGCACAAGGTGCCGCCCCGTCCGGTACGCGCCGACCACGCAAGTGGTACACCCGCCGCCGCAGGCCGCCGACCAGTTCCGTTCCGCCCGACGTCACGAGGAGTGCACCACCGTGTCCGAGGTACGTATTTCCGTCGAACCGCGCACCGAGTTCGGCAAAGGCGCCGCCCGTCGCACCCGCCGCTCCGGCAAGATCCCCGCGGTCCTCTACGGCCACGGCTCCGACCCGAAGCACCTGTCGCTGCCCGCGGTCGAGTTCGCCCGCGCCGTCCGCGACAACGGCCAGAACGCGGTGCTGACCCTCGAGGTCGCCGGTTCGGCCAACGAGCTCGCGCTGACCAAGACGATCACCGCGCACCCGATCAAGAACTACATCGAGCACGTCGACCTGCTGCTGGTCAAGCGCGGCGAGAAGGTCACCGTGAACGTGCCGGTCGTGCTGGTCGGCGACGCCGCCCCGGGCACCCTGGTCACCCAGGACCTCAACGAGCTCGAGGTCGAGGCCGAGGCGCTGCACATCCCCGAGCAGTTCGAGGTCTCCGTGGACGGCGCCGAGGACGGCACCCAGATCCACGCCTCCGACGTGCAGCTGCCGAAGGGCGTCACCCTGACCTCCGCCCCCGAGGGCCTGGTCGTCAGCATCAGCGAGGCCCCCACCGCCGCGGACATGGAGTCCGAGATCGACACCGAGGGTGCGGGCGTCGTCGAGGACGAGCCCGAGGACGCCACCTCCGCGGAGTCCTGAGCCCACGACGTCGGGCCTGCGGCCGGGGTGCGGTGAACCGCGCCCCGGCCGCAGCGGCTCCGGCCCGCACGGGCCGACCACCGTGCGGCCGCCTCGGCACGAGGTCGGCCACCCCGAGGTCGCCGCTGATCGGCCGCGACCCCCATCCGAGGACGCAGCCTGGTGACCACTCCTGACTCGCCCGTCCTGATCGTGGGACTCGGCAATCCGGGACCGCGCTACGAGGGCAACCGGCACAACGTCGGCTTCCTCGTCGCCGACGAGCTCGCCGCCCGCGTCGGCGGCAAGTTCAAGGCGCACAAGTGCGGCGCGGACGTCGTCGAAGGCCGGTTGGGCGCCCACCGCGCGGTGCTGGCGAAACCCCGGTCGTTCATGAACCTCTCCGGCGGGCCCGTGTCGGGCGCGTCGAAGTTCTTCAAAGCCACCCCCGAGACGCTGATCGTGGTGCACGACGAGCTGGACCTGCCGTACGGCACCGTCCGGCTCAAGCGCGGCGGCGGCGAGAACGGGCACAACGGGCTGCGATCCATCACGAAGTCGCTGGGCACCAAGGACTACCTGCGGGTGCGGTTCGGCGTGGACCGCCCGCCGGGGCGGATGGATCCGGCGGACTACGTGCTCAAGGACTTCTCCGGCGCCGAGCGCAAGGACCTCGGCTACTTCGTGGACCTGTGCGCGGACGCCGTCGAGGCGCTGGCCGCGGACGGCCTGGAAGCCGCGCAGAACCGCTTCCACTGACCGGGCTCAGGCCGGATCGACCGGGCTCATCCGTCGCCGAACACCGGGCTCATCCGCCGGACGATCAGTCGTCGACCGGGCTTCAGCCGTCGACGAGCGCCGCGGTGGCGGCGCGCTTGAGCTTGCCGGACGGGGTCTTCGGCAGGGATCCGGGCGGCAGCACCACCACCGCGGCCGGGCGGACGCCGACGGCCCGCACCACGCTGCTGGTGATCTCCTTGCGCAGCGCCTGCTCCGCTTCCGCCGATCCGGTGGACGCCGATTCGCAGACGACCGCGAACCGCTCCCGGCGGCTGCCCGCGTCGAGCCGGACCGCGGCCGCGTTGCCCGCGCGCACGCCGTCGACCTCGGCGGCGGCGCGCTCCACGTCCACCGGGTAGATGTTGCGCCCGCCCATGATGATCACGTCCTTGCGCCTGCCGCAGATGACGACCTGGCCGTCGACGAGGTAGCCGTCGTCGCCGGTGTCCAGCCAGCCGTCCGCGTCCTGCGCGGGCACCGGTCCGTCCGCGGTGCGGTAACCGGGCGTGACGGCGGCGCCGCGCACCCGCACCCGGCCCACCGCGCGATCGCCCAGCTCGGCGCCCGCATCGTCGACGACCTGCACTTCCAGGCCGGGCAGCGGCGGCCCGAGCAGCGCGAACGAGCGCGTTCCGCCGCCGGTGGCCGGTTCGGCGCGGCCGCGCACCTCCAGCGCTTCGGCGGAGACCACGTCCACCGTCGTCGGCCGGTCGAGCTCGGCGAAGGTCACCGCCAGCGTCGCCTCCGCCATCCCGTAGGCGCACACCACCGCCGACTCGCCGAGCCCGAACCGGGCCCCGGCGGTGGTGAAGGCGCGCACCGCGGCCACGTCGATCGGTTCGGCACCGTTGAGCGCGAACCGCAGCCCGGACAAGTCGAACTCGCCGTCCTCGGCGCGGCGCATCCGGCGCGCCACGACGGCGTAGGCGAAGTTGGGGGCCGCGGTCACGGTGCCGCCGTACTTGCCGATCAGCTTCGGCCACAGCAGCGGCGCGGCGAGGAAGTCGGCCGGCGTCACCTGCACCGCCTCCATCCCGATCGCCATCGGCACGGTCAGCGTGCCGACCAGGCCCATGTCGTGGAACAGCGGCAGCCAGGACACGGCCACGTCCCGCACCGGGTCCAGGCGCGCGATCTCCACCATCGCCGCCGTGTTCGCGGCGAGGTTGCCGTGCGTGATCCGCACCGCCTTCGGGTCAGCGGTGGAGCCGCTGGTCAGCTGGAGCAGGGCGGTCGCGTCTTCGGCGGTCGGCACCGGTTCGGCCAGCGCTTCGGGGTGCTCGGCGAGGCCTGCGAGGTCGCGGTACCGGATGCGGTGCGAGTCGAGCAGGTCGGCGAGCGGCTCGAACGGCGGCCCGAGCAGCACCAGCTCCGCGTCGATCATGCCGAGCACCCGCACCGCGTCCTGCGCCCAGCGGGCCAGGTCGGCGCGCGGCGTCGGCTGGTGCAGCATCGTGACGCCGCACCCGGCGAGCCAGCCGCCCTGCACCGCCGGGGCGATCAGGCCGGGGTCGGCGGCGAGCACGGCGACCGCGGCTCCGGGCCGGACGTCCGCGGTGAGGGCGGCGGCGATGCGCCGCGCCTGCTCGTGGACCTCCGCCCAGGTGCGGCGCCGGGGTGCTCGCGGTTCGCCGGTGACCAGCCCGCGCCCCGCCGCGCCGCCGTCGAGCGCCGAGGCCACGATCCCGTCCACGAACCGGCTCATGTGACGCACATTACGGCCGTTCCGAGGTGTGGGGAACCGGCGCACCGCCCAATCCGGCCCGGCGAAAGGTCCCACCACCCCGCACCCACGCCCGCGACCGTCGAGCCCGCCGGTTCAGGCCGCATCGGTTGCCCGTCAGCGGCGAAGCCGCTGAGCCGACGACCACCCACGCCACCGGCACCGCAGCGGGTTCTCAGCGGCTTCCTCGCGAGGACAGCGTTTTCGCATGTGGCGGAGCCACCTGCGAAAACGATCCCGCAGCGAGGAAGCCGCTGAGGTTCCGCCACCCGAGCAACAAGCAACAGGAGAGCCGCCAGATTTCAGTCCAGCTGATCGGCCAGTTCCAGCCAACGGGCTTCGACGTCGTCCTTCTCCTGCGACAACGCCCGCAGCTCCGCGTTGAGCCCCTGCAGCCGATCCGGCTCGGTGGCGGCTTCGGCGAGCTTGACGTGCAGGTCCTGCTCCTTCTTGCCGAGCTTGTCGAGCTGGCGCTCCAGCTTGGCGAGGTCCTTGCGCGCGGCCCGCTCCTGCGCCCCGGAGAGCTTGTGCTCCTTGGCGGCGGCGGAGTCGACGGCCTGCTTGCCGACGGATTCCTCCGCTTCGAGCAGCGAGCTGCGCCGCCGCAGGTACTCCTCGATGCCGCCGACGAGGTCGCTGAGCTTCCCGTCGCCGAACAGGGCGACGACCCGGTCGCACACCCGCTCCACCAGGTACCGGTCGTGCGAGACGACGACGAGCGTGCCGGGCCAGCCGTCGAGGAGGTCCTCGAGCTGCTGCAGGGTGTCGATGTCCAGGTCGTTCGTGGGTTCGTCGAGCACCAGCACGTTCGGCTCGCCCATCAGCAGCCGGGCGAGCTGGAGCCTGCGCCGTTCCCCGCCGGAGAGGTCGCCGACGGGCGTCCACTGCCGCCCCTTGCCGAACCCGAAGCGCTCCCCCAGCTGGGAGGCGGTGAGCTCGTACTTGCCGAGCTGCACGCGTTCGGCCACGTCCTCGATGGCTTCGAGCACCCGCCAGTCGCCGGGCAGGTCGTGCAGTTCCTGCGTGAGGTGGGCGAGCCGCACGGTCGCGCCGACCTTGCGGGTGCCCGCGTCCGGTTCGCGTTCGCCCGCGATCAGCCGCAACAGCGTGGTCTTGCCGGAGCCGTTGACGCCGACGACGCCGATCCGGTCGCCGGGCCCGACCTGCCAGGTCACGTCGTGCAGCAGGGTGCGGTCGCCGATCCGCAGGTCCACGTCCTCCAGCTCGACGACCGTCTTGCCGAGCCGCCGCTTCGCGAAGCTGACCAGTTCGACGGTGTCGCGCGGTGGCGGGACGTCGGAGATCAGCGCTTCGGCGGCCTCCACCCGGTAGCGGGGCTTGGAGGTGCGGGCCTTCGCGCCGCGCTGCAGCCAGGCGAGTTCCTTGCGGGCGAGGTTCTGCCGCTTCTCCTCGGCCTGCTGGGCGAGCCTGCCGCGCTCGGCGCGGGCGTAGATCCAGTCGGCGTAGCCGCCTTCGTACTGCTCCACCTTGCCCTGGGTGACCTCCCAGGTTCGGTTGCAGACGGTGTCCAGGAACCAGCGGTCGTGCGTGACGATGACGAGCGCGCAGCGGCGGGCCAGCAGGTGGTCGGCGAGCCAGCGCACCCCTTCCACGTCGAGGTGGTTCGTCGGCTCGTCCAGCACCAGCAGGTCGAGGTCGCGCACCAGCGCGGCGGCCAGCGCGACCCGGCGGCGTTCCCCGCCGGAGAAGTCGGCGACGGGCGTGTCGAGGCCGAGCCGGGTCATGCCGAGCCCGGTGAGCACCGAGCGGACCCGCGCGTCGGCGGCCCACTCGTGCTCGGCGGTGAACCCGTGCGGGTCGAGCACGGCGTTGCGCACGGTCGACCCGGGCGGGAGTTCGGTGCGCTGGGTGACGACGGCCATCCGCAGGTCGCGGGACTGGCTGACGCGGCCGGAGTCGGGCTCTTCGGTGCCGGACAGCACTTCCAGCAGCGTCGTCTTGCCGCCGCCGTTGAGGCCGACGACCCCGATGCGTTCGCCTTCGCCGACACCGAGGGACACGCCGTCCAGCAGCGGTCGCACTCCGTAGCTCTTGCTCACCGATTCGAGGTTGATCAGGTTCGCCATCGGGGGTGTGGATCTCCAGAGGAACAGAGGAACGTGAGGGGTGGGTCAGGCGTGGACCTGCGGCGGGGTGGGCCGGTCGGCGCGGTCGTCGCCGACGACCCGCGCGCCGGGCACCGGGCCCTGCGCGACCCGCACGGTGCGGCACACGCCCGCGCCGGACAGCTCGGCGGCCACCCGGACCGCCGCGTCGTTGTCGGTGCACAGGAACGCGCAGGTCGGCCCGGAACCGGACACGATCCCGGCGAGCGCGCCCGCCTCCACGCCGGCGCGCAGCGTGCGGCGCAGGTTCGGCCGCAGCGACACGGCCGCGGACTGCAGGTCGTTGCCCAGCAGCAGCGCCAGCTGCCGCGGATCGCCGGAGGCCAGCGCCTCCAGCAGCGGTTCGACTTCGCCGACGCGGTGCGGGCCGGTGTCGCCGCGCAGCCGGTCCAGCTCGGCGTACACGCCGGGGGTCTCCAGGCCGCGCCGGTCCAGCGCGATCACCCAGTGGAAGGTGTGCCTGGCCAGCACCGGGACCAGCCGCTCCCCGCGACCGGTGCCGAGCGCGGTCCCGCCCAGCAGCGAGAACGGCACGTCGCTGCCGATCTTCGCGGCGATGTCGGCGAGGTCGTCCCGGCCGATCTCCAGCCGCCACAGCGTGTTCAGCGCCAGCAGCGCGGCGGCCGCGTCGGCACTGCCGCCCGCCATGCCGCCCGCGACCGGGATGCCTTTGCGGATGGTCAGCTGCACGCCCGGTTCCTCCGGGTCGCGCCCGGAGTGCTCGGCGAGGAGCTGCACGGCCCGCCACGCGAGGTTGCTCGGCCCGGTCGGGACCGAGTCGGCGCCTTCGCCGTGCACCTCGATGCCGGGTTCGTCGGCGGTGCGGACCGTCACCTCGTCGGTGAGCGAGAGCGCTTGGAAGACGGTGACCAGCTCGTGGTAGCCGTCCGGGCGGGTATCGCCGACCGACAGGTGCAGGTTCACCTTGGCCGGGACACGCACGGTGATGGGGGTGGGTACCACGGAGAGCACCCCTAGAGCGTACGTGTCCGCGCGAGCCCGGTGCCGCCCCAGCACCCGACTTCACAGCGGAACCTCCGCGCACCCGGCCGGAACTCCCGGCCGGGCGACGCCCCCGCCACCAGGTGGATCTTCATCTGCCCCGGCCCGGACGCACCGCGGCCCCCGCACGTCCGCGCGGGGGCCGCCGATCCGGGATCGATCAGGAAGCGGGGATCACCGAGATGCCGCCGTAGGTCTTGGTGATGAAGTCCTTGACCTCCGGGGAGCGCAGCAGCTCCGCCAGCTTCTGCACCCGCGGGTCCTTCGCCATCGCGGGCGAGGCGACGAGGCCGTTGGCGTACGGGTTGTTCTCCGCGCTCTCCACCGCGATCGGGTCCTTCAGCCCGGCCTTGAGCGCATAGTTGCCGTTCACGATCGCCGCGTCGACGTCGTCGACCGAGCGGGGCAGCTGGTCGCTGGAGAGCTCCTGGAACCGGATGTTCTTCGGGTTCTCCGCCACGTCGCGCACCCCGGCGCCCTGCTCTGCGCCCGGCTTCAGCTTGATGACTCCGTTGTTCTGCAGCAGTTCCAGGCTGCGGGTCTGGTTCGACGGGTCGTTGGGCAGCGCGATCCGCGCCCCGTTCGGCAGCTCCTGGAGGGACTTCACCTTCTTGGAGTAGACCGACAGCGGTTCGAGGTGCACCGTCTGCACCCATTCGAACTCACCGCCGCGCTGCGCCTGGTACTCCGCCAGGTACGGCTTGTGCTGGTAGTAGTTCGCGTCCAGCTCGCCGTTGGCGACGGCCTCGTTGGGCCGGTTGTAGTCGTCGAACTTCTCGATCTCGATCTCGATGCCGGCCTGCTCGGCGAGGTGGTCCTTGACGAACTGGAGGATCTCGCCGTGCGGCTGCGGGCTGACGCCGATGGTCAGCGGGGCCTCGGGGTCCTGCGCGGCGGGCGTGCCGGAGGCGCCGCAACCGGCCAGTGCCAGCGTCGCAGCGGTGAGCACCACGGCCAGGGAGCGAAAACGCATCGATCGCGTCCTTTCTGGAGGGCCGACCGGTGACGTGCACCGGCGGCCGGCGGGGATCGCACGTCCCCGCCGTCGGAGTGTTCCTGGTGAGCTGCGGGCCTAGCCGGTCGCGCTGCGGCGGCGGTCCACTGCTTTGGCGGTGATGTCGGTGAGCAGCTGCATGGCGAAGGCCAGCACGGCCAGCACCACCACCGAGCCGTACAGCACGCGCTCGTCGTACGCCTGGTAGCCGTCCTGGATGGCGGTGGTCCCCAGCCCGCCACCGCCGATGGCGCCGGCCATCGCCGCGTAGCCGATGAGCGCGACGGCGGTGACGCCGACGGCCCCGACCAGCGCGGCGCGGGCCTCGCCGAGCAGCACGGTCCACACGATCCGCCACCGGCTCGAACCGGTGGTGATCGCGGCTTCGACGACGGTGAAGCTCACTTCCCGCAACGCGTTCTGCGTCAACCGCGCGAAGAACGGCACGGCGCCGACGACCAGCGGGACGATCACCGCGGTGCTGCCGATGGACGTGCCCACCAACAACCTGGTGAAGGAGGCCAGCACCACCAGCAGCACCACGAACGGCACGGACCGCACCACGTCGACGACCACACCGAGGATCCGGTGCAGCGTCGGACGCGGGCTGAGCCCGACCGGAGAACTCAGGTGCAGGAACACGCCCAGCGGCAGTCCACCGAGGACCGCCAGCAGCGTCGAGACCAGCACCATGTAGAGCGTTTCGGCGGTGGCACCGCCGAGCAGCTCCGCTACTTCCGCCCAAGGGGTCGGATCACTCACGCCGCGACTCCATCAACACTGACCGGGGTGCGCCGCACGTGCGCGTCCCGGTCGACCATCCACTTCAGGGCCGACTCGGACCGCTCACCGGCGAGTCCGATGCGGAACTTCGCCACCGGGGTGTCGCCGAGCCGGGTGAGCCCGCCGCCGAGGATGGACAGCTCCACCCCGAACCGGCTCGCGGCCTCGGGCAGCAGCGCGCCGACGGCGGCGAAGCCGACGAGGACCACTTCGGCGACCACGTCGTGGCGCACCCCGGGCACGACCGGTGCCTGGTCGGTCTCGGGCAGCAGGCTGGTGCTGACCCGGCTGCCGGGTTCGGCGACGAGGTCGAGCACCTTGCCGTGCTCGACGAGCTTGCCGCCTTCGAGCACCGCCACGTCGTCGGCGATGCGCCGCACCACGCCCATGTCGTGGGTGACCACCAGAACGGTGACGCCCAGTTCGGAGCGGGCCCGGTCCAGCACGGTGAGCACCGAGTCGGTGGTGCCCGGGTCCAGCGCCGAGGTCGGCTCGTCGGCCAGCAGCACCGAGGGCTTGGCGGCCAGCGCGCGGGCGACCGCGATGCGCTGCCGCTGCCCGCCGGAGAGCCGGTCCGGGTAGATCGGCGCCTTCTCGGTGAGCCCCACCAGGTCGAGCAGTTCGGCGACGCGGCTGCGGCGCTGCGGCGCGGGCATCCCGGCGGCTTCCAGCGGGAGCGCCACGTTGCCCGCGGCGGTGCGCTGCCGCAGCAGCGAGTCGCCCTGGGGAACGACGCCGATGTGGCGGCGGGCGGCGCGCAGCGCGGCGCCTTCGAGGGAGACGAGGTCGGTGCCGTCGACGCGGATGGCGCCGCGGTCCGGCTTCTCCAGCAGGGCGATGCACCGGGCGAGGGTGGACTTGCCCGCGCCGCTGGGTCCGACGACGCCGAGCACGGCGCCCGCCGGGACCTCCAGCGACACGTCGTCGAGGGCGACGACGTCGGACCGGTCGGACTGGTCGGGCCGGAAGGACTTGGTGAGGTTCTCGACTGTGATCACGATCGCGCTCCGCATCAGCTCACGCCGACCTGCGGACATGCCGCGGCCGGGCGGGGAGGAACAGAAGGGCCTGGTGGGGCGGTGACGACTGGGGCCGTCAGCCGGCGAGGCGACAGGCCGTCGTGGTGCGGCGTCCGTGATCGATAACCCGGCGCTGGGTCAACGCGAGCCCGTGCGGACCGGAGCCGACGCGAGCGCGACCACCGCGGGCCCGCCTGCGGCTGGACCGGGGCGCACGTTCACCTGCGAGCAGAGTTTCAGACACCACAACTCCATCGACCCTGGCGTTAGCACCTGCTCCGGTGGAGTGGTTGCTGCGGCGTCGTGGAGCCAGGTCTCTCAGCCGCTCGGGATGGATTTCCCGAATAGTAGAACGCAGCGGCGTCGGGAGGCGCAAGCCAAAAGCCGTCACTATGTGGAATCGTTTGACAAATCACATCCCCCTACTGAGCAGGAGACATGTCTGGTCGTGAATATTCCAGTGACCTTATGTGAGCAGCGCTACGGTTTTCCGCCTGGACGGAGCAACGCGACCCCCGAGGGTGCGACGCAGCGGAACGTCAGCGCGCCGATCCCGCGCCCGCCTCGGCCACCCGGGCGAAATCGGCCACCGTGAGCTGCTCGCCGCGCGCCGACGGGTCCACCCCGGCCGCCCGCAGCACCTCCTCGGCGCGCGCCGCCGAACCGGCCCAGCCGGACAGCGCCGCCCGCAAGGTCTTGCGCCGCTGCGCGAACGCCGCGTCCACCGCCGCGAACACCTGCGCCCGGGGCGCCGCCGACGGCGGGTCCACCCGGGAGAAGGACACCAGCCCGGAATCCACGTTCGGCACCGGCCAGAACACGTTGCGCGGCACCGGACCCGCGCGCCGGACGTCGGCGAACCACGCGGCCTTCACGCTCGGCACCCCGTAGGTGCGGCCGCCCGGCTTCGCGGCCAGCCGGTCGGCGACCTCGGACTGCACCATCACCAGACCGGTGCGCAGCGACGGCAGCTCCGCCAGCAGGTGCAGCACCACCGGCACCGCCACGTTGTACGGCAGGTTCGCGACCAGCGCGGTCGGCTGCGGCTCGGCGAAGTCGGCGGCCCGCACCCGCAGCGCGTCGGCGGGCAGCACCCGCAACCGGTCCCGCAGTTCGGGGGCGAATTCGGCGGCGGTGCGCGGCAACCGCTCGGCGAGCACCGGGTCGATCTCCACCGCCACCACTCCGGCGGACTCCGGCAGCAGCGCCAAGGTCAGCGAGCCCAGCCCGGGACCGACCTCCAGCACCACGTCCTCCGCGGTGAGACCGGCCGCCCCGACGATGCGGCGCACCGTGTTCGAGTCGTGCACGAAGTTCTGGCCGAGCCGTTTCGTCGGCCGGATCCCGAGTTCCCCCGCCAGCCGGCGAACATCGGCCGGCCCGAGCAACCGCGCCTGGTTCGCGTGCTGTTCCACGAGGTCAAAGCTACCCGCGCCCGCTTCCCGCACCGCGCCCGCCCTCCCCCGCGCTGATCAGGGCCGCGCCGATCAGGGCCGCGAACGCGAACGACCGGTCACCGGCACGAGGCCGATGACCGGTCGGGGAACGCGGAGGTCGCCGCTCAGCCGAGGCCGAGCTTCGAGGAGCAACCCGGCCAGGCGCCGTAGCTGCCGCCGCGGGCGTCGCGCACCTTGGTGGCCACCGAGATCTGCTGCTCCCGGCTCGCCTGGTGCGGGTAGGCCGCGTACTGGTCGCCGCCGTAGGCGTCCCAGGTGCTCTTGTCGAACTGGAGGCCGCCGTAGTAGCCGTTGCCGCTGTTGATCGACCAGTTGCCGCCGGCCTCGCACTGCACCAACTTGTCCCAGACGGCGCTGTTCGGCGGCTGCTTGGTGCCGACGCGGACGACCTTCTCGGTCGGCTCCTTGGTGATCTTCTCGCCGACCGCTTCGCGACCGGTCTCCTCGCCGTTGCGAGTGCTCACCCGGGTGAAGACGATCTTCTCGCCGGGCGTGCCCGGGTTCTCGACCTTCTCCTCGCCCTTGAGCATGGAGTCGTCTTCGATCTCCTTGACCGGCGGCTCGATCGGCACGGTCACGTTGACCACGGTGCTGCCGGTGCGATCGATCTGCACCGTGGCACCGCTGGTGATCTTCTGGTCGCCGCCGGGGGTGATGTGGTCTTCCGGCCCGAGCTGGAGGTTCTGCTCCTTGACCAGCTCGTCGACGGTCACCGCGGTCGTCGTCAGCTGCCGGGGCTCGCCCGCGCCGTCGGTGATCGTGATGTCCTTGGCGGTCTTGACCACCAGGTCCATGCCCTGCTCGGGCACCGCCATGCTGCGCGCGCTGGAGACCCAGGCGCCGTCGTCGACGACGCCGAGCTGGCGCAGCGCCTGGCCGACGGTCACCGACCGGACCCATTCCTCGCGCTGCTCGCCGTCGACCGTCATCTTCAGCAGCCGGCCGCGGTCGAGGGTGATCGTGTCGTTGTGCCCGACCTTGGACTGCGGGGAGGGGCTCAGCGCGTCGTGCTCGCCGATGTTGATGCCCTCGTCCTCGAGGACCTCGCCGACGGTCGACTCGTAGGTGTTGACCTGGCGTTCCTTGCCGTCGATCTCGACGGTGACGGACTTGTCCATCGCGGCGGCGGCGCCGCCGGTGCCGGTCAGGGTGAGGATGACCGCGGCGACCGCGCCCTTGAGGAAGCGCTGCTTCCACGAGGTGATCGCCTCGACGACCTCCGCGGAGGGCTGCGCCTGCGGTTCGCCGAGCTCCTCGGGCAGGACCAGCGGCGGCATGACCACGGTCTCTGCGTTGATGAGGCGGATGAGCTCGTCGACGTCGATGTCGGCCGTCGCGAGCATCTCGTCGGCCTGCGGGCCGAGCGCCTCGAGCACGTCGTCCGGCGTGATCTCCAACGCGCCGGGCGGGAAGCTCGGGTGGTCCTGGGCCGGGTACCGGCCGCTGATGGGGGCGAAGGACTGCTCCGCCGTGATCTCCGCGTCGCTCTCGCGATCGAGCAGACCGACCGCGGTCTGCTGCTGCGGGCTCACGGGGCTGAACCAGTCCGTGGAGGGCTCGAAGGAATCGGCCCAATAGCCGTGGTCTCGGCCTGCGCCACCCAGCTGCTCATCGCTGCGGGTGGAGCTGGCGTGGGCACCGGGGATGCCGCGTCCGTTCACAGGGTCGCTACCTCTCGAAAGCGAGAAGCCGTCCGCGCGCCGGTGACCATGGGGAGTTCGCCGAGCATGTCCGGTTCGAACTCCTTCACCTGCCGCTGCGCGACTTCGTGCTTCGTTTCCGTATCCGACTCCCGTAGCCAAGCGCCATTCAGCCGATACCTGATGCGAACCGGTCTCGTTCCCAGCTCGATCGGTGGCACCGACTTCCCCGACGTACCCGGCGGCGACTAGCGGGCGTTTCCGTGACTTCGTTGTCATCGGTTACGAGGCCGAGACTCTAGCGTGATCCAGCGGGCGCGCCAAGGGGCCACCCGGCGGTGTGAGCTGGGTTACGCCGGTTTGCCGCGCAACCGCGCACCGTCCGTGATCGGATCGGGCGATCCACTGCGATCCGGTCCTCATTTTTCCAGCCGCGCCGCGGTTTCTCCGGCGTTCGACGAAATCGATCAGGATGTCCCTTGTGGACGGTGTGATCGCCGCTGGTGAGCGGATCACCGAACCGCGGAGCAGCGGTTCCGGTTCACCCGCCGCACCGGCGGGTGGGGGTCGGGCGACGGGAGAGCGCGATCATCTCCCGCCGCCCGCGCCGAGGCCGACGGCGGACCGTCGGACGCGCTGGGTGATGAGGAACCCCACTTCCTCACACTCTCGGGCGATCTCCGCGGACCTCCCCGTTCAGCCGCAGTTCCCAGCACCGTTCAGAGCAGTACCACGCACCGCCGGTCGCCGGAGTCGCACGGCGGATCTCGTCCGTCCTCCCGCGGTCGGCGGTGCCGATGAACTGAGAACCGCCCGAGCCACCGGCACCGCCGCGGGGTCTCAGCGGTTCCCCCGCGAGGACGGCGGCGGCAGCCTGCGACAGCGACCCCGCGGCGAGGGGTTCACCGAGGTTCCCCCTCGCCGACGAGCCGAGACGTCAACGCGGCAGGCCGAGCTTGCCGGCGCAGGAGGGCCAGGCTCCGTATCCACCCCGGTCGTCGCGCAGCGCGCTCGCCACCGCGATCTGCTGCTCGCGCGAGGCGCGGTGCGGGTAGCGGGCGTAGTCGCCGCCGCCGTAGGCCGCCCAGGTGCTGCGGTCGAACTGGAGCCCGCCGTAGTAGCCGTTCCCGCTGTTGGTGGCCCAGTTGCCACCGGATTCGCACTGCGCCAGCCGGTCCCACACCGGCCCGGTGCGGGCTTCTCCGGCGTCGTCGCTCCGCTCGGGGGCGGGAGCCGCGGTCGCGAGCGGCGCGCCGCACAGCGTGATCGCGGCGGCGATTCCGATCCTGGTGATGCCACGGATGCGCATACAGGTCCTGACTGCCGTACCTCCGGGCAGCGGCCCCGGCGCAGGCCGCAGACCTGTCGAGTCCACTGTGGCCGATCGCCGAGCGGGGCCGCCCCCGGCTTCCGCAGTGGACGCTAGGTCGCCGGATCGCGGTCGCAACTCCGTGCGGGCGCCCCGCTCGGCGGCGGGACACGCTCAGTCAGCGCAGGTCAGCCGCGTTCAACCTGATCGAGGCGGAAGATCCGCTCGGCAGTGGCGGTCGTCGCCACTGCGAGTTCCGCCAGATCGGCTCCGCGCAGCTCGGCGAGCTCCCGAAGGGTGTAATTGGCGCAGTAGGACTCGTTCGGCCGCCCGCGGAACGGGTGCGGGGTGAGGAACGGCGCGTCCGTCTCCACCAGCATCTGCTCCACCGGCACCAGCCGGGCCGCTTCGCGCAGACCGGCGGCGTTGGCGTTCCGGAAGGTCGCGGTGCCCGCGAACGAGAGCACGTAGCCGCGGTCCACGCAGGCGCGGGCGAATTCGGCGTCCCCGGAGAAGCAGTGGAAGACCACCGCCTCCGGCGAGCCCTCCTCGGTCAGGATGCGCAGGATGTCCTCGTGCGCGTCCCGGTCGTGGATCATCAGCGGCTTGCCGGTGCGCTTGGCCAGGTCGATGTGCCAGCGGAACGCCTCGTGCTGCGCTTCCGGCGGGGAGAAGTCCCAGTAGTAGTCGAGCCCGGTCTCGCCGATCGCCACGACCCGCGGCCGTTCCGCCAGTTCCGCCAGCACGTCCCTGGCGTCGTCGGTGAGGTCCTTGGCCCGCGTGGGGTGCAGCGCGACCGCGGCGAACACCCGCTCGTCCCAGGTCGCGGCCTCGGCGGCCCAGCGCGCGGCCTCGATGTCGTCGGCGACGGTGATCACCCGGGTGATCCCGGCGGCTTCGGCGCGGTCGACCAGGACGCGCACGTCCTCGGCGGTCTTCGCGCCGCACGCGTCGAGGTGGGTGTGCGCGTCCACCGCGGGCGCGGGCAGCGCCTCCGGCATCGGCGGCCGTTCCTTCTTGTCCTTCTTGCTCACCGTCATACCCCTCGGTCGGTCGTGCCACGGCGAGCCTACGGTTCGCGCGGGGCCCGACCGGACGGGGTCATTCCAGGTCGGCGCGCAGGAAGGACACGTTGTACGGCCGCCACTGCGTCATCGTGAAGTACACCGCGGGCCGGTCCGCGGCCCACGGGTGCTGGAACCCGCCGTAGAGCGCCGGGAACCGGGAGCCCGCGGCCAGCACCCGTCCCGGCGACCACGGTCCGGTGAGCCGGTCGGCGGTGCGCAGCACGATCGCGGCCCGCCGCTCGTCGAGGTGCACCGCGAACCACTGGCCGAAGTGCGTGTTGAACTGCACGGACAGCTCGGCGACGGGGGCGGCGAGCACCGGCAGCGCCTCCCGCGGGTCCGCGGCCCAGCCGCGCGCGGTCCAGTACCGGTAAGCGGCCGGGTCGAGCAGGTCGTCCGGGCCGACCCGCGCGAGGTGCCCGGCGCCGAACCGCCCGCTCGGCGTGCCGAGCAGGTGCACCCGGCCGTCGACGACGCCCGCGAACGCGAGCTGCTGGAACGGATGCCCGCCCTGGTCGCGGCGGCGGAACCGGCGCAGGAACGGCTGCCGGTCGTTGCGCCACACCGCCGTCTCCGACTTCGTCCACGTGCGGCCGCCGTCGTCGGAGTAGGCCAGCGCCCCGTAGTTCGTGTGCCACGAACCGGGGACTCCCCAGCGTCGCACCGACATGTAGTGCAGGTGGTTCCGCCCGCCGACGGCGATGCCCGCGGTCGGGATCACGGTGTGCTCGCGGACGCCGGTGCGGTCGCCGGGCAGGAACTGGGCCGCGCACCCGTCGTCCCGGCGCACCACCCAGTCCAGGTCGAGGCCCGCGTCGAGGTCGGTGCCGGTGCTGCGGGCGAGCACGTTGCACCGCCAGTCCGCGTGCTTCGGCCCGGCGCCGTTGCCGCCCCAGCGCTCGCCGTAGGTGTCGCCGAACGCGGCCAGCACCCCGCCGCGCCCGTCGTCCCACAGCACGCCGAGATCGGTCGCCAGCACGCCCGCACCCGCGTTCCCCGACTCCGCGCCGGTGATCGCCGCCAGCCTGGTCGTCCTGGTCACCCGCACCATGGGCGCACGGTAGCGCCGCTCCCGGTCCCGCCGCCCGCTCCGAACGCCCCCGGCACGTCCTCTCCACCGGTGGTGAAGCCGCTCAGCCGCCGACCACCTGCTCCACCGGACCACCCGTCCGCGTCACGAGGGCGGCGACGTCCCCGGTGGCGGAGCCGCCGCGGCGAGGAGGGCGCTGCGGTTTCCGCAGCCCGTCCCCCTCGCATCAGGACACCGAGCGCCGCCGGCTCACTGCCGGGCGGCGAGGACCGCGGTGTAGAGCTCGTTCTTGCGAGCCCCGTTGAGCTCCGCGACCTCGGCGACGGCGTCCTTGAGCCGCATGCCGTCGGCGGCGCGCTCCTCGACCTGCGGGACGAGGTCGGCCGGGTCCTGGGACACCGGGGCCGCTCCCCCGATCACCACGGTGATCTCGCCGCGCACCTCGCCGCCCGCCCACGCGGCGAGCGAGCCCAGGTCGCCGCGGCGCACCTCCTCGTAGGTCTTGGTCAGCTCGCGGCACACCACCGCCGCCCGGTCGGGGCCGAGCACCGCGACGGCGTCCGCGAGGGTGTCCGCGAGCCGCCGCGGCGATTCGAAGAACACGCAGGTCCGCTGTTCGGCGAACAGCCGCCCGAACCAGCGGCGCCGCTCCCCCGATTTGCGCGGCGGGAACCCCTCGAAGCAGAACCGGTCCGACGGCAGCCCGGACACGGCGAGCGCCGTCGTCACCGCGGACGGACCCGGCAGGCAGGTCACCGGCAGCCCTTCGGCCGCGCACGCCGACACCAGCCGGTAGCCGGGGTCGGACACGCTCGGCATCCCGGCGTCGGTCACCAGCAGCACGTCCTGGCCGTCCCGCAGCGATTCCAGCAGCCGCGGGGTGCGTGCCGCCTCCACGTCCTCGTAGTAGCTGACGATCTTCCCGGCCGGGGCGACGCCGAGCGAAGTCGCCAGCGCACGCACCCGGCGGGTGTCCTCCGCGGCGATGATCGCGGCCGAGCCGAGCGCGTCGACCAACCGGGCGGACGCGTCGCGGGCATCACCGAGCGGGGTCGCGGCGAGCACCAACGTGCCCGATCCGGATTCGAGGTCCATGAGCCCAACCCTACGATTCAGGTGTGAGCGTGCTCGTGCCGAACTCCACCGGCGGCCAGGCCGAGAACATGGTCGAACCCGGTCAGACTCCGCCCGCCGCCGAACCCGGTTCCTGGGACGCCGCGGCGCTGCTCGCACCGAAGATGCCGTCCGACCGGCTGCGCGGCTGGATCGTGACGCTGGTGATCGGGCTGATCGCCGGGGTGGTGCGGGTCTGGGACCTGGGCCGGGCCACCGACAAGGGGACGCCGGTCTTCGACGAGAAGTACTACGCGATCCAGGCGTGGCAGATGCTGCGCAACGGCGGCTACGAGGACAACCCCGGCTACGAGGTCGTGGCGCACCCGCCGGTCGGCAAGCAGCTGATCGCGATCGGCGAGTGGCTGTTCGGGTACAGCCCGTGGAGCTGGCGGATCTCGGCGGCGGTGGCAGGCACGATCATGGTGGTGCTGCTGGTGCGCATCGCCCGCAGGCTCACCCGTTCCACGCTGCTCGGTGCGCTCGCCGGGATCCTGCTGATCTGCGACGGGCTCAGCCACGTGCAGTCGCGGGTCGGGATGCTGGACATCTTCCAGGCGCTGTTCGTGCTGGCCGCGTTCGCGCTGCTGCTGGTGGACCGCGATCAGATGCGGGAGCGGCTGGCGGTGGTCGTCGCCGAAGGCCGCATCGGGGCCAGCCGGTGGGGACCGCGGATGGGCTTCCGCTGGTGGCGGTTCGCGGCGGGCGTCTCGCTGGGGCTGACCTGCGGGGTGAAGTGGAACGGCATCTACTACATCATGGCGTTCGGCCTGCTCAGCGTGCTGTGGGACGCGTTGGCGCGGCGGACCGCGGGGGTGCGGCGGCCGTGGGTGGGCGCGCTGGTGCGGGACACGGTGCCCGCGCTGGGTTCGCTGCTGGTGCTGCCGCTGGCGGTGTACTTCGCGACCTGGGCGAACTGGTTCGCGAGCGAGACCGCGACCGACCGGAACGCGGCGATCATCTCCTCGGACGTGGGGATGGGGTTCCTGCCGGATCCGCTGCGGTCGCTGCTGTACTACCAGCTGAACGTGCTGGACTTCCACACGCACTTGACCACCGGGAACCACCCGCACCCGTGGGAGTCGAAGCCGTGGGCGTGGCCGATGGGCATGCGGCCGATGCTCTACTACTACGAGTCCGGGCTGCCCGGCTGCGGCGGGTCGAACTGCGTGCAGGCGACGATGCTGCTGGGCACGCCCGCGATGTGGTGGCTCGCGCTGCCGGTGGCGGCCTGGTCGGTGTGGCGGGCGGCGAGCCGGCTGGACTGGCGCTACACCGCGGTGCTGGTGGGCTACGCCGCCGGGTACCTGCCGTGGTTCGTGAACCTGGACCGGCAGATGTACTACTTCTACGCCACACCGATGGCGCCGTTCCTGGTGCTGGGGATCGTGCTGGTGCTGGGCGAGGTGCTCGGCTCGGCGCGGGAGCACACCGAGCGGCGCAAGACGGGGCTGCTGCTGGTGGCGCTGTACGTGGGACTGGTGGTCGCGAACTTCGCGTGGCTGTGGCCGATCTTGAACGGGGAGCCGATCACGCAGGAGCACTGGCAGGCCGAGTTGTGGCTGCCGTCCTGGCGGTGACCGCGCCGCGGTGGACGTCCCGCCCGGTCGAGCGGGACGTCCAGCCGGTCAGGCCAGTTCGGCGAGGGTGCTGCGCAGGGCGCCGACCGCTTCGCTGATCTCCTCCGCGGTCACCGACAGCGCCGGGCGGAACCGCAGCGAGTCCGGGCCGGAGGGCAGGAACAGCGTGCGGTGCCGGTCCCGGGCGGTCGCGATCGCCGCGTCGCGCAGCGCCGGGTCGCGGAAGCTCACCGCGCACATCAGCCCGCGCCCGCGCGCGGAGCCGATCAGCTGCGGGAACTCGGCGGCGAGCGCGCCCAGCTCGCCGAGCAGCAGCTCGCCCATCCGGCGGGCGTGGTCGAACAGCCCGTCCCGCTCGGCGACCTCCAGGAT
Source organism: Saccharopolyspora sp. NPDC047091 (assembly GCF_040643635.1). Classification (NCBI taxonomy): domain Bacteria; kingdom Bacillati; phylum Actinomycetota; class Actinomycetes; order Pseudonocardiales; family Pseudonocardiaceae; genus Saccharopolyspora; species Saccharopolyspora sp. NPDC047091. The sequence goes on along the minus strand of NZ_JBEYUS010000036.1, from coordinate 25,831 downwards.
CTTGGTGGCCCGGACCATGTCGACCAGCGATCCGCCCCAGGTGGAGCTGATCCGGCTGGGTTCGCGGAAGGCGTTGTCGGCGACGTCGAGCACCCGGCGCCCGCCGAGCACGCCGCACACCTGCATGCGCTTGCCGAACGCCACCAGGTCCGGGGCCAGGCCGAGTTCCTGGTGCGCCCAGATCGAGCCGGTCAGCCCGCCGCACTGCACTTCGTCGGCGACGGTGAGCACGTCGTGCTCGCCGCACAGCTCCTGCACCGCGGTGAGGAAGTGGGGCCGCAGGTGCCGGTCGCCGCCCTCGCCCTGGATGGGTTCGTAGACGAAGCAGGCGATCTCGTGGCCGTAGCGGCGCAGCGCGGCCTCGGCGGCGTCCAGCGCGGTCCGCTCCTCCGGCAGCAGTTCCGGCTCGTCCCAGCGCGGCCCGGGCTCGATGGCGGGGCTGGGGATGCGCGGCCAGTCGAACATCGGGTAGTCGCGGATCTTGACCGGGTCGGTGTTGGTGAGCGACAGGGTGTACCCGCTGCGGCCGTGGAACGCCCGTTCCAGGTGCAGCACCCGGCTGCCGCGGACGGCGACGCCGCGGCTCGCGTTGTGCTTGGTCTTCCAGTCGAAGGCGACCTTGAGCGCGTTCTCCACGGCGAGCGTGCCGCCCTCGATGAGGAACAGCAGCGGCAGCTCCGGCACGCCCGCGACGCGGCGGAACGTCTCGGCGAAGCGGGCCTGCTCGACGGTGGCGAAGTCGGGGTTGGCCGGCTTGACCCGCGCGGTCCGCAGCAGCGCCGCCTCGAACTCGGGGTCCCGCAGGTCGGGGTGGCCGTGGCCGAGCGGGGCGGAGCTGAAGAACATGGTCATGTCGAGGTATTCGGTGCCGTCGCGCAGGTCGCGCAGGCGGCAGCCGTGCCCGGAGTCGAGGTCGACGACGATGTCGAGCAGATCGCCGGTGACCTGCGCGCGCAGCGCCGGAACCGCCTGTCGAGCGTCGATCGTCGTGGTGGGCTGGTCGAGAACGGCTTCCTGCTGTGCGGTCATGTCAGCCTCCTCGTGCGTCGTGCGGTCGCGGTAGCGCCCGTCACTCATCACGAAAATTATGACCAGCATCCTGACGAGATCACAATAATATTTTGATATCCGACCCCTTAACGAAAGATTTTCTTTCGCTCGCAGCGGGGCTCCCGTCCCGGCCCGCGGCGGTCAGCCCTCCACGGTGCGCAGCAGGTCCGCGAGCCCACCGGCCAGCGACTCCCGCTGCCGCGCGGTCAGCCCGGACAGCAGCGCCTGCTCCGCGGCCATGACCTGCGGGAACACCTCGTCGACGAGGGCTTCGCCCGCGGCGGTGAGGCGCACCCGCGCGCTGCGCCGGTCCCGCTGGTCGGCGGTGCGCTCCAGCAGGCCGCGGTCGGTGAGCTCGCGGAGCCGCTTGGTGGTCGCCGCCCCGGAGGACACGGTGATCTCGTTGAGCCGTCCCGGCGTCACCGCCACGCCGCCGCGGCGCAGCGCGCACAGCAGGTCGAACTCGGCGCGGTTGAGCCCCGCCTCGGCGATCGTCACGTCCAACCGGCGCCGCAGCACCGCGGCCGCCCGCAGCACCCGGCCGATCACGTCCATGCTGGTGGTGTCGACGTCCGGGGTCAGGTCGGCCCACTGCGACCGGGCCGCGTCGATGAGATCCGGTGTTCGCTTCATCTCCCCATCGTTTCACTAGTAAACTACTTTTCCTACACTCGTGGCATGGCCGGAACCGTGCTCACCCGCAACCTGCCCGACGCGTACCGGTTCCGGTTGCACGGTCCGTTCTACTGGCCCGCCGCCCGCACGCTGCTGGCGATGGCCGTCCCGCTGGGCCTGCTGCTGCTCACCGGCCGCCTCGACCTGCTGCCCGCCGCCGTGTTCGGGGCGCTGAGCAGCGTCTACGGGCGCACCGAGCCGTACTACCGGCACGCCAGGACGCTCGGCGCGGTGGCGGCGGGCCTGGTGCTCGCCGTCGCCGCGGGCGAGCTGATCGCGGTGTTCGCGGGTGGCACCCCGGCGCACGAGGTGGTGGCGCTGGCGGCCACCGCGTTCGTCGGAGCCGCGGCCACCGTGATCTGCGCGGCCGTCAAGGTCGGGCCGCCCGGCGGGTTGATCTTCGCATTCGCCACCGGCGCCTGCGCGCACCTGCCGCTGACCGCCGCCGACCTCGGACCGCACCTCGCCGCGGCCGTGCTGTGCGCCGCGTTCGCCTGGACCGTCAACGTCGCCGGAGCCGCCGCCATCGGGCTGACCCCGCAGCGCAGGGCCGCGGCCGCCGCGCTGGACGCCACCGCCGACGCGCTCGCGGCGCGCACCGACCTCGCCGCCCGGGCCGACCTCACCGCGCCCGACCTCGCCGCTAGGCCCGACCTCGCCGCTAGACACAGCGCCGCGGTCGCAGTCGAAGCGGCGTGGCACGGCCTCGCGCTCGTCGGCGAACGGCACCGGGGCACCGGCGAACACCGGGACCTGGTGCGCGCGGTGCACGCCTGCGAACTGCTGCTCGCTCCCGGCGCACCCGAGGTCACCCCCGCCGAGCTGCGGGCCGCCGCCGAGGCCGCCCGGGCGGGCGAACCGCTGCCCGAACTGCACCCGGCGGGCGGGCGCGCCCTCGCCCCGCTGCCCGCCTCCCGCTGGCCGATCATCCGCGACGTGCTGCGCGCCGCCCTCCGGCCGCGCCTCGGCGGGTCGTGGCTGCTCTCGTACGGCCTCCGCGTGTTCACCGCCGCGCTGGTCGCCGGGCTGATAGCCGACCTGCTCGGCTTCGGCCACGCCTACTGGGCTGCCGTGTCCGCGGTGTCGGTGCTGCAGGCCACCAGCACCGCCACCTCCGTCCCGCGGATGCTGCAGCGCGTCACCGGCACCGTCTTCGGCGTGCTCGTCGGCGCCGCCGTGCTCAGCGCACAACCCGCGGTGTGGGTGCTGCTGGTCGTGCTGGTGCTGCTGCAGTGGGGCGCCGAGATGACGGTGACGATCAACTACGGGCTCGGGCTGCTGTTCGCGACGCCGGTGGCGCTGCTGGTCAGCGCGCTCGGCACTCCCGCCGATCCGGCCGCGCTCGCCGCGAACCGGTTCTGGACGACGCTGCTGGGCGCCGCGGTCGCCGTCGCCGCGGCCTGGCTGCTGCCGCACCGCGCCTGGCTGTCCCGGGTGCACACCGCGCTGGCCCGGGTGCGGGCGCTGAGCACCGCCGAGCCCGTCCACCCACCCGCGCTGCGCGGCGCCCTCGTCGAACTGCACGAGGCCTACGAGCAGGCCGCCGGGGAGATCCGGCCCGCGCTGCTGCCCACCGAATCGCTGCTCACCGCCGCGCACGCGGCCTACGCGCGGCTGGACGCCCGCCGCGCCTGATCACCGCCCGAGCCAGGTGCGCAACGCCCACCAGGTGCGGGTGGTGTCCACGACGTGCGAACGCGCCGCCCCCGGCGCGTCGTTCACCCCGATCCCGGTGAGCTCCGCCAGCCGTTCCAGCCGATAGCGCACCGTGTTGACGTGCACGTGCAGGGCGTCCGCCGCCGCCCGCACCCGCCTGCCCCGGTCCAGGTAGCACAGCGCCGTCGCCGCCAGCTCCCGGTGGAACGCGTTGCCCGGGTCGAGCGCACCCAGCACGTCCTCGGCCACGGTGCCCGCCAGCTCCGGCTGCGCGGCCAGCGCCGCCTCCACCGCCAAGTCCGCCACCATCCGCACGCCCCGGTCGCCGGAGGCGGTGGCCACGCCCAGCGCCCGCACGCACAGCGGATACGCCCGGACCGCCGCTTCGAGCGGCACCGCCGGGGAGCACACGAACAGCGCCTCCTCCCCCGGCAGCGGGGACAACCGGCGCGCCAACCCGGCCAACCGGCCCTCCACCAGGCCGAACACCCCGTCGAGGCTGCGCTCCACGCCCTTGGCCAGCACCGGGTCGGTGATCTCGGTGACCACGCAGTGGTAGCGCTCCGCGCGGCTCAACCCGGCGCGCTCCAGCTCGGCCCGGTCCGGCGGATCACCGGCGCCGAACAACCCGCCCAGCACCCGCGCGTGCAGGTCCCAGACCGTGCGGGACAGGTCCAGCTCGGCGGCTCGGTAGCCACCGACGATGTCCCGCTCGGCGGTGGCGACGTAGTGGTCGACGACGACCACCAGTTCCAGGATCACCGCGTCCGCCACGCCCATCCCGCGCGCCAGCTCCACCCCGGCGCGGACCAGCTCGGTGCGACCGGCGTGCACCCCGCGCAGCAGCGAGGAGATCGGCACCCCCTGCAGCGCCCGGTCGGCGCCCAGCGCGCGGGCCACCGACACCTCGCCGTCCGGCTCCCCGCCCCGCTCCAGGTGGGCGGTGCCGTCGGCGAGCAGGGTCGCCACGTGCCTGCGGTTCTCCTCCTCCGGCAGCCGCGCGACGTCCGGCGAGCCGAGCCGGGCGGCCGCGGCGACCCGCGCCACGACCTCCTCGTCGGCGGCCAGCGCGGTCATCACCCGCAGCGCGATCGCGGTCATCCGCTCGTCCATGAGTCCTTCGAGACGTCGTGGTGCCCGTTGTGCCGGGGGCACAACGCGGTCGTCCGGGGTTGGACGGCCACCTCTACCGGCGCCGGGCGGGCTTCTGGTTCGCTCTCGACTACTGGAAAGTAACAAAATCTCCGGCCGGTTCGAGAAGATCACCCGTTCGCCGACCTCGATGTGGAGGACTCGCCGATGAGTTCGTCAGCAGACCGCGGAATCCCCCGCCGCGACGTCCTGGCCGCGGGCGGTGCGCTCGCCGCGGGAGGCGCGCTGGCCGGCGCCGCGCTGTCCCCCGGCCGCGCGGGTGCGGCACCGGCCACCGACGCGGACGCGATCGTCGTCGGCGCCGGCCTCGCCGGGCTGGTCGCCACCTCCGAACTGGTCGCCGCCGGGCGCCACGTGCTGCTGGTCGACCAGGAACCCGAAGCGAGCCTCGGCGGGCAGGCGTTCTGGTCGCTCGGCGGGCTGCTGTTCGTCGACTCACCCGAGCAGCGGGCCGCGGGCATCAAGGACTCCTTCGAACTCGCCCGCGCCGACTGGTTCTCCACCGCCGGATTCGACCGCGGCGTCGACGACCCGGCGGGCGAGGACCACTGGGCGGCGCAATGGGCCGAGGCCTACCTGCGGTTCGCGCACGAGGAGAAGCGCTCCTGGCTGTCCGGCCTCGGCGTCTCCTGGGTGCCGATCGTCGGCTGGGCCGAGCGCGGCGGGCAGCTCGCCGACGGCCCCGGCAACTCGGTGCCGCGGTTCCACCTCACCCTCGGTACCGGCCCCGGCGTGGTGGAACCGTTCGAGGAGCTGGTGCGGGACGCGGCTGCCGCCGGCAAGGTCACCTTCCGGTTCCGGCACCGCGTCGACGAGCTCAGCACCACCGGTGGCGCCGTGGACGGCGTGCGGGGCGGCGTGCTCGAACCCAGCGACGCCCCGCGCGGCACCCCCAGCTCCCGCACCGAGGTCGGGCGGTTCGAGCTGCGCGCCCCCATCGTGATCGTCACCTCCGGCGGCATCGGCGCGAACCACGACCTGATCCGCGCGAACTGGCCGTCCCGGCTCGGCACCCCGCCCGAACGCCTGATCACCGGGGTTCCCGCGCACGTCGACGGCCGGATGCTCGCCATCTCCGAGGCCGCGGGTGCCCGGCTGGTCAACCGGGACCGGATGTGGCACTACACCGAGGGCATGATCAACCACAGCCCGATCTGGCCCGGCCACGGCATCCGCGTCCTCGCCGCCCCGTCCTCGCTGTGGTTCGACGCGAACGGCCGCCGCTTCCCGAACCCGGGCGTGCCCAGCTACGACACCCTCGGCACCCTCGAACTGATCCGGCGCGGCGGGCACGAGCACTCCTGGTTCGTGCTCAACAAGCGGATCATCGACAAGGAGTTCGTGCTGTCCGGCTCCGAGCAGAACCCGGAGCTCACCCGCAAGGACCTCGCCGCCTACCTGGCGAGCCGCCTGTTCCACGACACCCCGCCGCCGGTCAAGGCGTTCCTGGACCACGGCGAGGACTTCGTCGTCGCCGACGACCTCGACGAACTGGTCACCGGCATGAACCGGCTCGCCGGGGCGGACCTGATCGACGCGGCGGAGCTGCGCGCGCAGGTCGAGCTGCGGGACCGGCAGGTGGACAACCCGTTCACCAAGGACCTGCAGATCATGGGCGTGCGGAACTCGCTGGCCTACGTCGGCGACAGCCTGGTGCGCACCACCCCGCTGCACAAGATCCTCGATCCGGCGGCGGGACCGCTGGTCGCGATCCGGATGAACATCCTCACCCGCAAGACCCTCGGCGGGTTGCAGACCGACCTGTCCGGCCGCGTCCTCGACGCCTCCGGAGCTCCGATCCCCGGGCTGTACGCGGCGGGCGAGGTCTCCGGGTTCGGCGGCGGTGGCGTGCACGGCTACCGGGCGCTGGAGGGCACGTTCCTCGGCGGCTGCCTGTTCTCCGGGAGGCAGGCCGGACGCGCCGCGGCGGCCGAGAGCGCCTGACCCGCGGGCTGCGGACCCGGGCGCCACGGCGAAGGATCGTGGCGCGAGCACCGGGAGGGCGGATGACCGACGACGTGATCTACCTGGACCACAACGCCACGACGCCGATCGCGCGCGAGGTCGCCGAGGCGATGTGGCCGCACCTCACCGAGGTGTTCGGCAACCCGTCCAGCACGACCGGGCAAGGCGGACGGGCGCGGCGCGCCGTCGAGCACGCGCGGGAACAGCTCGCCGCGCTCCTCGGCGCGCACCCGGACGAGATCGTGTTCACCTCCGGCGGCACCGAGGCGAACAACCTCGCGATCCGGGGCGCCGCGGCCGTGGCGGCCACGGCGGTCGCGATGACCTCCGCCGTCGAGCACCCCGCCACCACCGCACCGCTGGCCCACCTGCGCGGGCACCGCGGCTGGCGGGTGGACCAGCTGCCGGTGGACGCGCACGCGCGCGCCGCCCTCGACCGGATGCCGTCCGGCCCGGTCGGGCTGGGCACGCTGATCCTGGCGCACAACGAGACCGGCACCGTCCAACCGGTGCGCGGCTTCGCCGAGGCGGTCCGCTCCCGCGGCGGGCTGGTGCACGCCGACGCGGCCCAAGCGGTCGGGAAGATCCCGGTGTCCGTCGACGAGCTCGGCGTGGACCTGCTCAGCCTCGCCGGGCACAAGTTCTGCGCACCGAAGGGCATCGGCGCGCTCTACCTGCGCCGCGGGACCTCGATCGCCCCGGTGCTGCTGGGCGCGGGGCAGGAGCGCGGTCTGCGGCCGGGCACCGAGAACGTGCCGGGGATCGTCGCGCTGGGCGCCGCGGCCGAGCTGGCCGGGACGCTGCTGGACGCGGAGCGATCCCGCCAGATCGGACTGCGGGAGCGGTTGTGGGACCGGCTCGCCGCGCGGCTGCCCGGACTGCTGCGGATCAGCCCGCGCGAGGAGGCGCTGCCGAACACGCTGCTGGTCGTCGTCCCGGACCGGATCGGCGCCGACGTGCTCACCGGCGCACCCGAGATCGCGGCCTCGACCGGCAGCGCCTGCCACGCCGGAACCCGCACGCCCTCGGCCGCGCTGCTCGCGACCGGACTGGACGCGGACCTCGCCCTGGGCGCCCTCCGCCTGTCACTGGGCCGCGGCACCACCCCCGCCGAGATCGACCGAGCAGCCGACAGCCTCGCAAGATCAGCCTGCGCTCACCCCTGACCACCAAGTCCACAGTGGACGATCACCGCGGAAGCGGAGCAAGCGGGAACCCGGAAGACGCGCCGCCCCGGCTCCGAGGCGAACAGCCGAGAAACCCCCGCACGAACGAAAAGGAGCCCGGAAGACGCGCCAGCGTCGACCAGGCTCCGATCAGGGCGAGCAGGCGGGGAACCCTCCCCAACGGAACGAACCGACCCGCTCACCACCGCACCGCGGGGGCCTACGGGGGCTCGGCCCCCGTACCAACGAAAAAAGCCCGGAAGACGCGAATGCGTCGACCGGACTTTTCCGTGGAGCTGAGGGGAATCGAACCCCTGACCTTCTCGATGCGAACGAGACGCGCTACCAACTGCGCTACAGCCCCTTGCCTGAGTGCTGTTGTAGCTTAGCAGGGCCCCAACAGCACTCCGCGCACCCCCCTCCCAAGAGGAGCGCGGAACCTATTCGCCCACCGCACGGCGGTACGGCTGCCAGGTTCGCTCGTCGAGCTCGTCGAACATCGGGTCCTCGTCGTCGATCTCCACGACGACCGCTCCGGTGTTGCGCGGAGCCGGACCGCGGGGCGCCTCGTACTCGTCCCGCTCGTCGTACTCGTCGAGCGCGGGCTCGCCGTACTCGAGCTCGTCGTCCTCGTCCTCGTCCTCCCGCAGCGCGGACATCCGCGCGAGCCTGCGCTCCCGGACGTCCTCCTCGATGCGGACCTGCCGGCGCAGGTAGGTGAGGTAACCGGCGAGGGCGAGGTCCACCGCCACGTGCAGCCACCACACCACCGGCGACGCGAGCGCCGCGATCAGCGCGGTGGCGATCGCGGTGAGCACCATCGCGATGGTGATCCGCTGCCTGCGGGCGTACTTGGTGCGGGCCGCGAGCGCCGCGGCCTCCGGGTCGTAGCCACCTCGGCCGGGCCGGTAACGACGCCCGGCGCGGACGTCGTCGCTGTACACGCGGCGCCGCTGGTCGTCGTCCTGCTCCTCGACGTCGTCGATCTCGTCCTGCTCGTCGATCTCGTCGCGGTCGTCGTCCTCGTGCCGGTCGGTGTCGGCCATGCCGTACGCCTCCTGCGCCCTCTCCGTCGCACCGGCCGCGGACCGATCGCTACCCCTGCGAACCACCCGCGCCGCCAGTGCCGAGTCCGTCGTCTTGGACACTTCCTGCCGGCGACGGGCGAACATCGGTACCAGCACCACCAACCACGCCGCCGCAAGCGCCGCGAAGATCAAAGAACTGGGCACGCCTCGCCACCTCCCCCTGGCTGCCTGCCGCACACTGCTGCGACCGCCACGCTAGCCACTTCTGTCACATCTGTCTCTGAGCCACGCCGTTGTGATTTCGTTTCGTCCTGAAGGCAGAAAAACCCACGGGCGGCGCGCGGGACGGGACGCGATGCCCCGGCGTGTCGGCACCCGCACGCCTGGGAACAGCGGAAATACACTCGGACGAGCGACGGGGTGCCGGAGCGCGGTGATCGAGGTCTCGGCTGCGGCGGGCATCCCGCGGCCCCTGGAGTGCGGCGAAGATCTCCCGATCCGGTCAGGCGTACCGGGCGCGTCCGCTGTGGACCAGCGCGGCCGCGGCACCCTCCGGCTGGTCCTCGACGGTGAGCCCGTAGACGTAGTGGTCCCGCCACGCGCCCTCGACGTCGAGGTAGCGCTCGAACAGCCCCTCGCGGCGGAACCCGGCCTTCTCCAGCACCCGCACGCTCGGCGAGTTCTCCGGGCGGACCGTCGCCTCCAACCGGTGCAGGCCCGCCGGGCCGAAGCAGTGGTCCACCGCCAGCGCCACCGACGCGGTCGCGATCCCGCCCCCGGACACGTCCGCCGCGACCCAGTAGCCGATCCACGCCGAGCGCAGCGCACCGCGCACCACGTTGCCGACGGTCAGCTGCCCCGCGAACCGGCCGTCCACCGCGATCGCGAACGGCAGCGCCTGCCCGCGCCGCGCCAGCCCGCGCAGCGCGCTCCACTGCGCGGGCCAGGCCAGCACCGCGTTGCGGTCCCGCCAATCGCCGACCGTCGTCGGTTCCCAGCGCTGCAGGTACGCCCGGTCCCGCAGCCGCAGCCCGCTCCACGCCGTCGCGTCCCGCAGCCGCGGCGGCCGCAGCTCGACCACGCCCGCGGGCACCAGCAGCGGCCCCGGACGGGCCGGCCAGCCGGGGTGCCGGGACGGGAACAGCGGCTCGGCGTCCTCGGACATCGAGCGGGTCACGCGCGCTGGGACAGGAACCGGACCTGCACGTCCTCGCCGGTACCGACCTCGGTGACGTCCTCGTCGACCAGGATCAAGCAGTTGGCCTCGGCCAGCGACGCCAGCAGGTGCGAGCCGGAGGTGCCCAGCGGCTGCACCAGGTAGGAATCGGTCTCCGGATCGCGCAGCAGCTGCCCGCGCAGGAAACCGCGGCGGCCCGCGGTCGAGGTCACCGGGGAGAGCAGGTTCGCCGTCACGGTGCGGCGGTGCGGGTTGCCGCGGCCCAGCGCGGCGCGGATCAGCGGCCGCACCAGCACCTCGAAGACCACCAGCGCGCTCACCGCGTTGCCCGGCAGCAGGAAGGTCGGCACCTCGTCCGGTCCGAGCCTGCCGAAGCCCTGCATGGACCCCGGGTGCATCGCGACCCGCGTCGAGTCGAGCTCCCCCAGGTCGCCCAGCGCCGACCGGACCTCGTTGCCCAGCGCACCGCCGACCCCGCCGGAGATCACCACGATCTCGGAGAGCAGCAACCGGCCCTCCACGACCTCGCGCAGCCGCTTCGGTTCGGTGCTGACGATGCCCACGCGGGTGACCTCCGCGCCCGCGTCGCGGGCGGCCGCGGCCAGCGCGTAGGAGTTCACGTCGTAGACCTGGCCCTGTCCCGGGGACCGGTCCACGTCGACGAGCTCGTCGCCCAGCGACAGCACCGAGACCCGCGGCCGCGGGTGCACCAGCACCTTGTCCCTGCCGACCGCCGCGAGCAGCCCCACCTGCGCGGACCCGATCGCGGAGCCCCGGCGGACCGCGAGGTCACCGGTCTGCACGTCCTCGCCCGCGCGCCGCACGAACGCCGCCGACGGCACGCCCTGGCGGACGGTGACCTTCGCCGGGTGCTCGTCGGTCTGTTCCAGCGGCACCACCGCGTCGGCCAGCGTCGGCAGCGGAGCGCCCGCGGTGACCCGCACCGCCTGGCCGGGCTGCAGCCTGCGGGGCTGCCGGGAGCCGGAGGTGATCTCGCCGACCACCGGCAGCACCGGCGCCTCGTCCCCGTCGACGTGCACGTCGACGCTGCGCACCGCGTAGCCGTCCACCGCGGCCTGGTCGAATCCGGGAAGCGCCTGACCGGCCACGATCTCCTCGGCGCACAGCAGGCCCTGCGCTTCGGAGATCGCCACCCGCACCGGCGCGGGCCGCACCGCGGCGGTGAGGACACGCGCGAGCTGTTCGTCCACTGACCTCATGGCACTCGACCTCTTCCAGGTGGAGCCGAGGCCGCCCGCCATCAGCTCCTGTTCAGTCGTTCACCGAGCCAGTCCCGCAGACCAGGCCCGTACTCGGGGTCGTCCAGGGCGAAGTCCACCGCAGCTTTGAGGAAACCGCCAGGATTTCCCAAGTCGTGTCGCTTGCCGCGGTGCACCACCACGTGCACCGGGTGACCCTCCGAGATCAGCAACGCTACGGCATCGGTGAGTTGCAGCTCACCTCCGGCACCGGGTTCGATCCGCTTGAGGGCGTCGAAGACCGCCCGGTCGAGGAGGTAGCGGCCGGCGGCGGCGAAGCTGGACGGGGCGTCCTCCGGCGCGGGCTTCTCCACCATGCCCCGCACCTGCTTGACGTCGTCCTCGTCGGTGTCGGCGACGTCGAAGACCCCGTACGAGGAGACCTCGTCGTCGGGCACGTCGAAGGCGCAGAGCACGCTGCCGCCGTGGCGCGCGCGGGTCTCGGCCATCTTGGCGAGGACCCCGCCGGGCAGCACGAGGTCGTCCGGCAGCAGCACGGCGACGGCGTCGTCGGCGTCGGTCAGGTTCGGCTCCGCGCAGCTCACCGCGTGCCCGAGGCCGAGGGCCTCCTCCTGCAGCGCGGTCTCGGCGGCGATCAGCTCGGGTGCCTTGCGCACCTTCGCGAGCAGCTCGTCCTTGCCGCGCTCCCGGAGGGTGTTCTCCAGCTCGGGCGCGGGCTGGAAGTAATCGGTGACGGCCTTCTTGTCCGGGGAGGTCACGATCACGAGGCGTTCGGCGCCCGCTTCGGCGGCCTCGGTCGCCACCAGTTGGATCCCCGGGGTGTCCACGACGGGCAGCAGTTCCTTGGGCACGGCCTTGGTGGTCGGCAGGAACCGGGTCCCCAAGCCCGCGGCGGGCACGATGGCGGTGCGGAACGCAGCGTTCGCGGGGGTGCTGGCAGCGCTGTTCATGGGTCCGGAGCCTATCGGGCGCGCCTATGGTGGAGCTGTGACCTCGCTGGGAGAACTACGGGAATCCAAGTCGCGGTGGCGGCGCGTCCTCGAGGAACGCAGAAGGACCATCGACGAGACCACTCGATCGGCGGAGACGGCATCGCTTCGTTCGGCGGTGCTGGACTGGGCCGGGCAGCGCAACCCCCGGGTGGTGGCGGCGTACGTGCCGGTGCGCGGCGAGCCGGGGTCGACGGAGCTGCTGGACGCGCTGCGGGCGGCGGGACACCGGGTGCTGCTGCCGGTCGTGGTCGGCGCGGCACCGCTGGACTGGGCCGAGTACGCGGGATCGGAGTCCCTGGACCGGGCCCGGTACGGGTTGCTGGAACCGAACGGCCCGCGGCTGGGCGCGGCGGGGCTCGGGGCGGCCGATGCGGTGCTGGTGCCCGCGCTGGCGGTGGACGAGCGCGGGGTCCGGCTGGGCCGCGGGGCCGGCCACTACGACCGCTCGCTGCCGCTGGCGGATCCGGCGGCGCAGCTGATCGGGGTGGTGCGGGACGCCGAGTTCGTGGCGGAGCTGCCCGGTGAGGAACACGACATCCGCATGCACGCGGTGATCACTCCTGGTCGAGGCCTCGTCGCGGTCGGTGGCGGGGGTCGCGGGCACGCGGTGTGACCTAAGCGTGTTTGCGCTGGGCACCCCGGATGGCGCATCATCGTGTTGGCACTCTGTCCATTCGAGTGCCAATACGATGAAGTCCGGAGGTTGACGGCTGTGCCCACCTACCAGTACGCCTGCACCGAATGCGACCACCGCTTCGAGACGGTGCAGTCCTTCAGCGAGGACTCGCTGACCGAGTGCCCGCAGTGCACCGGTCGGCTGCGGAAGCTGTTCAACGCGGTGGGCATCGTGTTCAAGGGCAGCGGCTTCTACCGCACCGACAACCGGTCGAACTCCGGATCGTCCTCTTCTTCGACGTCGTCGTCCGGGGAGTCGAAGTCCGGTTCGTCGAGCTCCTCCTCGGACTCGTCGTCCTCGTCTTCTTCCTCGTCGAGCTCGTCGTCTTCGTCGTCGAGCTCGTCGTCGACGACCGCGGCGGCTTCCTGATCCGCTCCGCACCCGAGATCGCCGATCGCTGCCGCGGTCGGCGATTTTTTCTGCGCAGGCAAGGGCTTTCACCCATCGGTGACCGAGTTGTCCACAGGCCGCCTAGCCATCCACAGATTTGGGAATCGACCCTGTTCGCGGGCCCCGCGCTCTCCTAACGTCGAGATCAGGAGATCGACGGCGAGGAGGGGCGATGAGCGGCGGGCGCGGGAATTCCGGGGGCACGGGACTGCGGGGCGGCACGGGGTTGCGGGCTGGCAGGGGTCTTCGGGACGGCAGTGGGCTTCGGGACGGCGGGCTTCGGGACGGTACGAGCCTTCGAGGTGGTCGGCGGCCGGGGAACGACCGGAACCTGCGGCGCGGCGGGAACGCGCCGGACGCCGGGCGACCGTCGAGCGGCGCGGGGGACATCGGACGGCCGCCGGTCGGTGCGGGCATCGCCGGCGCCCCCGGGCCGCGCGGCGGAGCCGAGCACGCGCGCGGCGCCGGCCCACGGCGGAACCGCGGCCCGGACCACGACCTGCGCCCGACCTTGCGGGAGCGGATGGCCGCGCTGCTGCCGCGAGCTCCGGTACCGCGCGGCGCAGGGCTGCTGCTCGCCCGCCGCGTCGCGGCCGTCGCGCTGTTCGCGCTGGCCGGCGTGCTCGCGCTGCTGCCCGCCCCCGGACGGCAGGTGCGGGTGGTGGTCGCGGCGCACGACCTCTCCCCCGGCAGGCCGCTGGACTCCGCGGACCTGCGGCACCGCGCGGTGCCCGCCGATCTGGTGCCGTCCGGGGCGCTGCGCGATCCGGCCGCCGCGGTGGGCCGGACGCTCGGCGGCGCGGTGCGGGACGGCGAGCCGCTCACCGACGTCCGGCTGGCCACCGCGGCCGACCGACCACCCGTCGCCGGAGCCGAGCCGGGTCAGGTCGCGGTACCGGTGCGCCTCGCCGATCCCGGGGTCGCCGACCTGCTGCGCCCGGGACTCCGAGTGGACCTGGTCACACCCCAGGAACGATCCGGTCCCGGATCGGTCCTCGCCGAGCAGGTGCCGGTGCTGGCGGTCCGCCCCACCGGAAGCGGGGCGGACCAGGGACGACTCCTGGTCGTGGGTGTTCCGGAGCAGCGCGCTGCGACGGTGGCAGGAGCGTCACTGATCCATTCGGTGACCGTTACGCTCCGCTGAGCAGCCGCCGGGACGAGCTCCCGCGGCTCCGCTCCCGTCCGGGATCGACCCGGGCACGCCGAGTTCACCAGTTCAACGAAGGAGTGTGCCGTGCTCAAGGGCTTCAAGGACTTCTTGATGCGAGGCAACGTGATCGACCTCGCGGTCGCGGTCGTCGTCGGCAGCGCGTTCACCGCGCTGGTCACCGCGGTCACGACCAGCGTCATCAAGCCCGTGATCGCCGCAGCGGGCGGAGCGAACGTCCGCGGGCTGTCGTTCCAGATCATCGACGGCAACGAGGCCTCGGTCATCGACTTCGCCGTGGTGATCAACTCGGTCATCACGTTCCTGATCACCGCCGCGGTGGTCTACTTCCTGTTCGTGATGCCGATGCAGAAGATCCAGGAGCGCCGGAAGAAGGGCAAGGAAGAAGGCCCGGCCGACCCGACCGACGTGGAGCTGCTGCAGGAGATCCGCGACCTGCTGCGCCGCGACCAGGGCCTGCCCGCGGTCAAGGGCCTCGCTTCCGACGACGAGACGACCGTGGGCGCGAACGCCTCGGTCTCGGCGCAGAGCGGCAACGGCGGCGCCAGCAAGAACTGACCCGCGAGCGGTTTCGGGCTCCCGTCAGCCGCCGTGGTGCGGCGGGCGGTTCTCCCGGTACCAGCGCTCGGTCTCCCGCTGATCACCTTCCCGGCGGTCCGGCCCCTCGGAACGCTCGTCCGAGGTGGTCTGCGGGAGCACCTCGCCGAAGATCTCGGCGAGGCGGCGCCTGCGCTGCCGTTCGGTCTCCGTCATGCCTCCATCGTCCCCCATCCCGGGGATGCACGGACTCCGGATGCCGTGGGCCGCTTCCTCCACCAAGATCGTGGTGCGACCATGACCGAGCACCCGGGGACTTCCCGGTGACGGCCGGGACCAGCCGGTGCCCACCGGTTTCGCGGCCGTGACCGGCACGGCCACCCGCTCCCGGCCACCCGCAGCGGCACGGCCACCTGGAGGCAACGGATGAGTTTCCTGGACAAGGCGAAGGACCTGGCCAACCAGGCCAAGGACAAGGCGGGCGAGCTCGCCGAGAAGGCGGGACCGAACGCCACCAAGGGTCTGGACGCCGCCAAGACGAAGCTGGACAAGGCGACCGGCGGCAAGTACCACGACCAGATCGAGAACGTGAGCAGCAAGGTGGAGGGCGTGCTCAACAAGCAGCAGTCCACCGGCGACTCCGGCTCGACCGGCGGCGGCTCCACCAGCTCGGGCTCGACCGGCCCCGGCTCCACCGGCCCGGGTTCGACCGGCCCGGGTTCGACCGGCCAGCCCGGCGAGACGGCGCACAAGCCCGACGGCGACGGCCCGGCGCAGCCCGGCGGAACCTCGTCTTCCTGAGCCGGCGGCGCTGGAGGACGACGTTGCGGCCGCCCCGGCGACGGCCGCAGCGCGAACGAAACGGTGGCGGCACCCCGCGGGGTGCCGCCACCGTCGTTCCGCTACCGGGTCAGGCCTGTTCGAGGCCCGACAGCTGTTCGATCACGTGCGTCACCAACGGCGACAGCGTGGCCATCCCGTCCCGCACCGCGGCCCGGGACCCGGCCAGGTTGACCACCAGCGTGCTGCCGGAGACCCCGGCGAGCCCGCGGGATACCCCGGCGTCGACCGCTCCCGCGGCCAGACCCGACGCCCGCAACGCCTCGGCGATGCCGGGCACCGGCATGTCCAGCACCCCGGACGTGGCATCCGGCGTGACGTCCCGGGGCGAGACCCCGGTGCCGCCGACCGTGATCACCACGTCGACGCCGCCGATCACCGCCGTGTTCAGCGCGTTGCGGATGTCCACCGTCTCCCCGGCCACCGCGACGGTCCCGTCCACGATGAAACCGGCTTCCTCCAGCAGTTCGGTCACCAGCGGACCGATGCTGTCCTCCTGCTCGCCCTGCGCGGCCCGGTCGTCGACCACGACCACCAGGGCGCGTCCCAGCCGCTGCGCGCTGCGTTCCATGCCGTTCACCGTAGTGGCAAGGAGTTCCGGAGGGAGATCCAGTGACTCACCGGGCTCGACGAGCCGGGCGCGGTGCTGCTGGTTCCGGTGCGGGATGACGTGGCCGTTCCGTTCGGACATCTGTCGCGTTCTCCTTGTCACCGCGGCCCGGGCCGGGCCGTGCGGGGATGGCCGCGGGTGCGGCCGGGTCGTGGGGACCTCTACTGGCCGGCGAGCACGACGTCCACCGTGCGCTCGGCACCGTTCGGGCCGCTCACGGTCACCTGGACCTTCTGCCCGGGCTGGTGCGAGCGAACGGAGGCGACGAGGGCGTCCGCGTCCTCGATGAAGCGCCCGTCGAACTTGGTGATCAGCTCGTCGTTCTGGATGCCGGCCTGCTGCGCGGGACCGTTCGGCACCACTTGGCGCACCACGGCACCGCCCTGCGGCGCGCTCTGGATGCTCACGCCGAGCGTGGTCTGGGTGGCCGAGCCGGTGTCCTTCAGCTCCTTCGCCGTCCGCTGCGCCTGGTCGATCGGGATGGCGAAGCCGAGGCCGACCGAGCCGCCCTGCTCCTGCTCCCCGGACCCCGGGCTGTAGATCGCCGAGTTGATGCCGACGACGCGGCCGTCCATGTCGACCAGCGGGCCGCCCGAGTTGCCGGGGTTGATCGCCGCGTCGGTCTGCAGCGCGTTGAGCACGCTGTCCTGGGCGCCGCTCTGCCCGCCCGCGCGCACCGGGCGGTCCTTGGCGCTGATGATGCCGCTGGTGACGGTGCCGGAGAGCCCGAACGGCGAACCGATCGCCACCACCGGGGCGCCGACCGGCAGGTCGTCGGAGCGGCCGAGCTCGGCGGGGGTCAGACCGGTGATGTCGGCCTTCACCACGGCGAGGTCGGACTTCGGGTCGGATCCGACGACCCGCACCGAGGCGGTCCGGTTGTCGTGGAACATCGCCGTGAGCCTGCCCTGCCCGGCGCCTTCGGCGACGTGGGCATTGGTGAGGATGTAGCCGTCCTGGCTCAGCACGATCCCGGAGCCCTCGCCGGACCCCTGCGCGGTCTGCATCTGCAGCTGCACCACGCTGGGCAGCACCTTCTCGGCGACGCCCTGGACCGAGCCCTTCGGCGCGACGCTGGCGCTGCGCGCGGGCTGCTGCTGGTCGAGGCTCGTGCTCTGCGATTCGGCGCCGGAGGAACCGAGGCGGTAGCCCACGAAGCCACCGACACCGCCGCCGACGAGGCCGATCGCGAGCGCCCCGACGAGGGCGGTGGCGACGAGCCCGTTGCGCTTGGCGGGGCGGTGCTCCTGCACGGGGACCGCGCCCATCGGCTGCTGGTACCAGCCCTGCTGCTGGTGCGGTGCGCCGATCTGCGGGTACTGGCCGCCGGGAGCGCCGCCCATGCCGGGCTGCTCGTAGGCGCCGTACGGCGCGGGCTGCTGCCGGGTGGCCGCGGGATCGGTGGCCTGGTCGGGCCGGGGCGCGTGCGCCTCGTTCGCGGGGTGCGGCTGCTGCTGGGTGCCGGACTGCTGCTGGGTGCCGGACTGCTGCTGGGTGCCGGACTGCTGCTCGAACGCCCCGGCAGGCGGGGTGTCGCCGGTCTCCTGCGGAAGGTGGGCGGTTCCGCTGCTGTCTGCCTGCTGTCGCGGGTCTTCGGACGGGTCGCCCGAGCCTCGCTGGGGCTGGTCGCTCATGTTCCCCACTTTGGGGCATTCAGCTGAGAACCGCCTGAGACCCGCCTGTGGAGTACCGAACGAAACCGCGCCAGTGCCGAACGTCACAGCCCACGAACGGGAGATCGGAGAACCGGCCTCCGATCACCCGCCGTAGCCACCGGCGATCGGTCAGAGCGCCTTGAGCCGGTCGGCGATCTGCTCCGGCGTCACGTCGTTCACCCACACCGCCATGCCCGACTCGGACCCGGCGAGGTACTTGAGCTTGTCCGCGGAACGCAGCACGGAGAACAGCTCCAGGTGCAGCCAGGACAGGTCGCGCCCGGTGCGCACCGGGGCCTGGTGCCAGGCGGCGATGTAGGGCAGCGGCCGGTCGTAGAGCCCGTCGAGCCGTCGCAGCACCTCCAGGTAGGTGGTGGCGAAGTCGTCGCGCTCCGCGTCGGTCAGCGCGACGAGGTCGGGCACCTGGCGGTGCGGCACCACGTGCACCTCGACGGGCCAGCGGGCGGCGGCGGGCACGTACGCGGTCCAGTGCTCGGAGTCGACGACGACGCGGCGCCCGGAAGCGCGTTCGGCGGCGAGCACGTCGCCGAGGACGGGCCTGCCGTGCTCGGCGAGGTAGTCCTCGGCGGTGCGCAGCATCCGCTCGGTCTTGGGCGTGACGAACGGGTACCCGTAGATCTGGCCGTGCGGGTGGTGGAGCGTCACCCCGATCTCCTCGCCCCGGTTCTCGAAGCAGAAGACCTGCTC
This sequence comes from Saccharopolyspora sp. NPDC047091, assembly GCF_040643635.1. Lineage (NCBI taxonomy): Bacteria > Bacillati > Actinomycetota > Actinomycetes > Pseudonocardiales > Pseudonocardiaceae > Saccharopolyspora > Saccharopolyspora sp. NPDC047091. The sequence continues at coordinate 7,166 of NZ_JBEYUS010000036.1, read as the reverse complement.
GACGCCGGGAGTGGCGGAGAGTGCGGCGGTGCGGTCGGCCCAGGCCTCGACGACGGTGCGGACCTGCGCAGGGCTGAGCTGCCCGAAGGACGTGCCGTGGTCGGAGGTGAAGCACACGACTTCGCAGCGCCCGCGCGCCGGCGCGGTCGGCACCATCGGCAGTCCGTCCACGGTGGACGGATCGGGTTCGGCGGCCGCGAAGGACGGGAACTGGTTCTCGAAGACGGCGACTTCGTAGTCGGCCTCGGGGATCTCGGTGGGCCGCCCGGGCGTGCTCGGGCACAGCGGGCACTGGTCGGCCGGCGGCTTGTAGGTGCGGGTCTGGCGGTGCGCGGCCATCGCGACCCATTCGCCGGTCAGCGGGTCGCGCCGCATCTCGGAGACGGGGGGCCGCGGCGGCAGGTCGCGGGTGTCCACGGCCGTGCGCTGCCGCGCCGGGTCGGTGTCGAAGTAGTGGATCTGCCTGCCGTCGGCCAGTTCCCGGACGGTGCGCTTCACCGCGCGGCCTCCTGATCGCTGCCGGCCCGGTCGGGGCCGGACTTGTCGGGTTCGGAATCGGCGGTGAGCACCGCTTCGGCGATCACCAGTTCGTGCACTTGCTCGGCGAGCAGCTGCCGGGCGTCGTCGGGCAGCCCGTCGTCGGTGATGAGCACGTCGACCTCGGCGAAGTCGACGATGGTGGAGATGCCGACGGTGGACCACTTGGCGTGGTCGGCGACGACGACGAGCCTGCTGGCGGCTTCGGCGAGCGCCCGGTTGGTCTCGCTCTCGTTGAGGTTGGGGGTGGTGAACCCGGCACGGGGCGCCATGCCGTGCACGCCGAGGAAGACGAGGTCCAGGTGCAGGGACCGCAGCGACTGCACGGCGACGGGGCCGACGAGCGCGTCGGAGGGGGTGCGGACGCCACCGGTGAGCACGACGGTGCGGTCGGTGCGCCCGCGCTGCTGCAGCACATCGGCGACGCGGACCGAGTTGGTGACGACGGTGAGGTCGGGGATGTCGTCGAGGTGCCGGGCCATGGTCCAAGTGGTGGTGCCCGCGGACAGGCCGATGGCGGTGCCGGGCCGGACGAGCGCGGCGGCCTCCCGCGCGATGGCCTCCTTCTCCGCGAGCTGGCGGACCGACTTGGCTTCGAAGCCGGGTTCGTCGGTGCTGCGGCCGAGGGTGGAGGTGGCGCCGCCGTAGACCTTCTCGACGAGCCCTTGGCGGGCGAGCGCGTCGAGGTCGCGGCGGATGGTCATGTCGGAGACGCCGAGGCGCAGCACGAGCTCGCTGACCTGCACGGCTCCGGTGCGCCGCACCTCGTCGAGGATCACTTCCTGGCGTTGGCGTGCGAGCACTCCACCCGTCCCATCCAGCCCGGCCCGGAGCGCTGATCCCCGGGCGGGCACTGCGTCGGTGCGCGTCCTGTTCATGAGGATGCTGCTGAACTTGACGCGTCAAGTCAACATGAACCAACACTACCCGTGATGACGCACGCGAAAAATCCGGGTATCGATCGAAAGTGACCACCAAAGGTGTTCGATGCTGTTGGATTTTCGGACACGTGTGCACCGGATGAGCACGTCCGGGAGGTACGAGGGTCACACGGCGGCACCACCCGCCGCGGAACGGGGGACGGTGCGTCCGCCCGATCCGCGCAGCACCGCCACCGACCGGACCAACGGCCACGCGCGTTCGGCCGACCCGCGGACCCGGCCCGCCCGCGGATCACGCCGATGTGCGGCTCAGGCCGACGTGCGGATCCGGTCCACTCGCGGACCTCGCCCGCCCGCGGGACCGGCCCACCCGCGGGACCGGCTCACCCGCGGATCAGATCCGCCGGTGGACCCGGCCCGCCCGCGGATCACGCCCACGCGCAGAACCCGCCCACCCGCGGAGCAGGCCGACGTCCCCGGTCAGCCCACGTGCCCCGGCAGGATCATCCGCAGCAGCGCGCCGCCCTCCGGCGCGGCACCCGCCCACACGCGGCCGCCGTGCCGTTCCGCGACCTGCTTGACGATGGACAACCCGAGCCCGGAGCCGGGCAGGGTGCGCGCCAGCGACGACCGGTAGAACCGCTCGAACACGTGCGGCCGGTCCGCCTCCGCGATGCCCGGCCCGCCGTCGGCGACCTCCAGCACCACCGATCCGGCGCCGTCGTCGTAGAGCTGGACCCGCACGGTGTCCCCGTCGCGGCTCCACTTGGCCGCGTTGTCCAGGAGGTTCAGCACGGCCCGCTCCAGCGCGGTCGCGTCGCCCATCATCGACCAGGGCTGCAGCCGCACGTCGAACTCGACGGGGCCCGCGCGCCTGCGCGCCCGGTTCAGCGCGCGCTCCACCACGTCGACGAGCTCGACGGGTTCGTGCACGGCCTGCGGCGCGTCCTCCCTGGCCAGTTCCACCAGGTCCCCGACGAGCGCGGAGAGCTCGGTGATCTGCCCGCGCACGTCCTCGAACATCTCCTCGCGGTCCTGGTCGGACAGCGCGGGAGCGCCCGGCTGGGCGGCGGCCATCAGCAGTTCCAGGTTGGTGCGCAACGAGGTCAGCGGGGTGCGCAGCTCGTGGCCCGCGTCGGCGACGAGCCGCCGCTGCCGCTCCTGCGATTCGGCGAGCGCACCGAGCATCCCGTTGAACGAGGTGGTGAGCCGGGCCAGCTCGTCGTCCCCGGAAACCGGGATCGGCCGCAGGTCACCGGTGAGCGCGACGCGTTCGGTGGCGGCGTTGAGCCGCTGCACCGGCCGCAGCCCGGCGCTGGCCACGGCGGTGCCCGCGGCGGCGGCGAGCAGGATGCCCGCGCCGCCGATCACGACGAGCACCAGGCTCAGCTGCGCGAGCGTCGCCTTCGTGGGGGCCAGCGATTGCGCCATGACGAGCGCGCCGTTGTCGACGGGCACGGCGACGACGCGGCTGTTGCTGGCCTCGTCGGTGCGGATGGAGCGGGGCAGCTTCCGCTGCGCCACGGCCAGTTCCAGCGGCCCGGACGGCGGCCGTTGGCTCGGCGCGAGCTCCTCCCCGTTCGGGTAGAGCACGCTGATCTCGAGGTTCGCCGCCGAGAAGAACGCGACCGGAACCCCTTGCAGCCGCGCGGGTTCCGCGATGAGCGGCCCGGCTTCGGCTTCGACGGCGCGCCGCAGCAGGCTGTCGTCGAGCTGCTCGTAGAGGCTGTCGCGCACGGTGAAGAACGCGCCGAGCGACACCAGGGCGACGGCACCCGCCACGGACAGCGCGGCGAGCAGCGTCACGCGGTTGCGCAGCGAGATCCGCTGCAACCGGCCGCGATCGCCCGGGCCGCCGAGGTCGGTGCCGGGCGGCGGTGGGGCGGGTGTCGTCACGGCGGGGTCTCCCGGAGCACGTAGCCGACGCCGCGCACGGTGTGGATCAAGCGGGATTCACCTTCGGTCTCGGTCTTGCGGCGCAGGTATCCGATGTAGACCTCGAGGGCGTTGCCGGAGGTCGGGAAGTCGTAGCCCCACACGTCCTCCAGCAGCCTGCTGCGGGTGAGGACCTGCTTCGGGTGTGCCATGAGCAGTTCGAGCAGCGCGAACTCGGTGCGGGTGAGGCTGATCGGCCGGTCGCCGCGGCGCACCTCGCGGGTCCCGGGGTCGAGCTGGAGGTCGGCGAAGCTCAGCGCGGGCGGCAGTTCGTCGCCCTCATCGGTGGCCGGGGAGGCGCGGCGCAGCAGCGCGCGCACCCGGGCGAGCAGTTCTTCCAGCGCGAACGGTTTCGGCAGGTAGTCGTCGGCGCCCGCGTCCAGCCCGGCGACCCGGTCGGACACGGCGTCCCGCGCGGTGAGCACCAGGATCGGCAGGTCGTCGCCGGTGCTGCGCAACCTGCGCGCCACCTCCAGGCCGTCCAGGCGGGGCATCATGACGTCGAGCACCATCGCGTCGGGCCGCTGGTCGGCCAGCTGGTCCAGGGCCTGTTGACCGTCCGCGGCGAGCTCCACCTGGTAGCCGTTGAACTGCAACGAGCGGCGCAGGGACTCGCGCACGGCTCGGTCGTCGTCGACGACGAGGATGCGCATGCGGACAGTGTTGCGCGAAGTTCTGAGACGAACCTGAGAACCCGCACCGGCGCGCCGGGACCACCGGCTCCGATGTGACCCACGCCGCGCACGCGCGAGGGCTTCCGGGTGGGGACGAGGACCGGTCCCGCGGAGACGGCCCCGCCGCACGCGCGCGAGGGCTCCCCCGCCGAGGCGGCGCTGCCGCACTCCGGGCGAGGAAGCCCTCGGGTCTCCGCAGGCCGGCCCGCCGCTCGGGGCGGGCCGGGTGCGGTCACTTCTGCTGGAAGTACGGGATCAGGTTGCGGGGCACCAGCTTCTTCTCCCCGTCGATGACCACCGGCACCAGTTCGGGCGCGGTCGCCTTCCACTGGGAGCGGCGGTGCCGGGTGTTGCTGCGGGACATCTTGCGCTTGGGAACGGCCATGCGGGTGCTTCCTCCTCGGTGCGGTGCTGCTGGGCTTCAGCGGCGGCGGTCGCCGTAGCGGCGGCGGAACTTCTCCACGCGGCCTTCGCTGTCGAGCACCCGCTGGTTGCCGGTCCAGAACGGGTGCGAGTCGGCGGTGATGTCGACGACGATCAGCGGGTAGCTCCGACCGTCCTCCCAGGTGACGGTGTCCTCGGAGGTGGCGGTGGAGCGGGTCAGGAACCGGGTGCCGGTGGAGCGGTCCTGGAACACGACGGGGCCGTACTCGGGGTGGATGTTCGGTTTCACGGATCTCCTCCTGTGCTGGTCGTTCCGGTCGCCCGCCGGGGTTACCCGGCGGGCGGGGGTGGTCATGCCCCGCGCTGGTCGCCTTCGCGGGATGCGGGCGCCTGCTGGGGTTCGTCGTCGGCGCACGGGTCCTCGTGCCATTCGCCGAAGGGGTCGGGCAGTTCGCGCCACGCGGTCTCGCCGAGCGCGAGTTCCTCGTCGGTGAGCAGTGCTTCGTGCAGGGCGCCGCGGATGGCCCCCGGGTCCGCTTCGTGCGCGATGACGACGAGCTCCTGCATCCGGTCGCCGTAGTAGTCGTCCCAGTTCAGCGAGGCCTTCACCTGGCGCTCGGGGTCGACCTGCGCCCACTGCTCGGGGGTCTGGGTGACGAGCCACGGCCCGGCGTGCCCGACGCGCAGCCCGCCGCCTGCGGATTCGAGCCAGAGCGCGGTGTCCGGCTGGCTGGCGACCCAGGCGCGGCCGCGGGTGCGCACGACGCCGTCGAGCAGCACGTCGAGCGCGTCGTGCAGCCGTTCCGGGTGGAACGGACGGCGCTGTTCGAACAGGACGACGGACACGCCCGCGTCCTCGTCGAGCGGCGGCTGGCCGCGCAGCAGCGGTCCGTGCGCGCCGTCGACCTCGCCGCGGCGGGCGCCCGCGGGGATGCGGGCGAGCAGCGCGGGCACGTCGAGGCCGGTGAGCGCGGCGCGCGGCGCGGCGGGGGTGAGCCGGTCGAGGACGGCCCCGGTGCGCACGGCCTGCCAGCGGTCGGCATCCCCGGCGAGGACGACGGCGTCGGCGAACTCGACCTGGCCGACGCCGACCTGGGCGACGGTGCGCTCGTCGTCGGGGCTGCCCGCGAGGCCGCGTTCGTAGAGGGGTTCGTCGCCGCTGACGTCGGCGAGCCAGCTGGGCAGGTCGACGGCGGTGAGGACGGCTTCGACCTCGACGTCCTCGGCGACGGGAGCGGTGTCGACGACGACGTGCTCGATGGCCCAGCAGATCGCCTCGGGTTCGAGGGAGGAGTCGAGGCGCACCACGATGCGCCGCACGTCGGGGGCGGCGGCGAGCCTGCGCAGCAGCGGCAGGAAGTCCTCGCGCAGCGTGCAGGAGACGCAGCCGTGGGCGAGTTCGAGCACGGTGAGCTGCTCGGAGTCGCCGTGGCGCAGGTACCTGCGGACCACGCCGGAGGTGACTTCGCGCAGGTCGTGGTGGACGACGGCGGTGCCGTGCGGATCGGTCGCGCGGACGGCTCCGGCGGTGTCGGCGACGTGCTCGCCGTCCAGCCCGGCGACCACGACCAGCGGCACCCGGGCGGCTTCGGACGGTTCGGTTTCGGTGCCCACTCGCAGCCCCAATCAGGAACGGTTTTCATCTGCCGAACCGACACGCTACCCTTGTTGAAAATGACTGTCGTTATCAGGAGGCCCTCGTGTCCATCCGCTGCCAAGTGACCGGGCGAGAACCCGGCTACGGCAAGCAGGTGTCGCACTCGCACGTGCGCACCAGCCGCCGCTGGCTGCCCAACGTGCAGCAGCGCCGCTACTGGCTGCCCTCGGAGAACCGCTGGATCCGCCTGCGGGTGTCCACGAAGGGCATCAAGACCATCGACAAGCGCGGCATCGAGTCCGTCGTCGCCGACATCCGATCCCGCGGGGAGCGCATCTGATGGCGAGCAACGACATCCGTCCCGTGATCAAGATGCGGTCCACCGCGGGCACCGGCTTCACCTACGTCACCAGGAAGAACCGCCGCAACAACCCCGACCGGCTGCGGCTGCGCAAGTACGACCCGGTGATCAAGAAGCACGTCGAGTTCCGCGAAGAGCGCTGAGGAGAAGACCCGGTGGCCAAGAAGTCCAAGATCGCCCGCAACGAGCAGCGCAAGGTGCTCGTCGCCCGGCACGCCGAACGCCGCGCCGAGCTCAAGCGGATCATCTCCGCCCCCGGCAGCTCCCCCGAGGAGCGCGCCGACGCCGTCGCCGAGCTGTCCCGGCAGCCCCGCGACGCCAGCGCCACCCGCGTGCGCAACCGCGACACCGTCGACGGCAGGCCGCGCGGCTACTTCCGCAAGTTCGGGCTCTCCCGCGTGCGCCTGCGCCAGCTCGCGCACAACGGCGAACTGCCCGGCGTGACCAAGTCGAGTTGGTGATCCCCGTGCCCGTCGAACGCAAGCCGCCCCGCCGCAAGCAGAACCTGCTGCGCAAAGAACGCGTCGTCACCGTGGACTGGAAGGACACCGCGCTGCTGCGCAAGTTCCTCTCCGACCGCGGCAAGATCCGCTCCCGCCGCGTGACCGGGTTGACCGTGCAGGAGCAGCGCGAAGTCGCCAACGCGATCAAGAACGCGCGCGAGATGGCGCTGCTCCCCTACCCCAGCCCCGCCAAGCGCTGAACCTCTTTCCGGCTCTCGGCTCGTCTTGCTCCGAGGTGGGGTGGCGGAACCTCAGCGGGATTCTCGCTGCGGGATCTTTTTCCCAAGTGGCTCC
>NZ_JBEYUS010000035.1:0-62579 GCF_040643635.1 Saccharopolyspora sp. NPDC047091 | reverse complement strand
GGTGACGCTGGGCGCGACGACGCTGCTGGACATCGGGCCGGAGTGAAAACGATCCCGCAGCGAGAAGACCGCTGAGGTTCCGCCACCCGCCCCCGACCCGCCGCAGGAGCGCGGAGATCCTCAGATCGAGATCTCCGAGAAGAGACGGGTGGTTCTGCCGGAGAGGGCTTCCAGCAGGGAGGCCGCCTGGTCGTCGGTGAGGGAGGCCACGAAGTCGATCACCGCGCGGCCGCGGGCCCACCGCTCCAGGTCGGCGGGCCCGAGCTGGTGGCCACCGACGGACAGCGCGACCGGATCGGTCTTGCGCAGGCCGTCGAATTCGGCGCGCGCCCGGTCGAACAGGTCGCGCAGCCGGTGCGGCAGCCGCGCCGCCTCGCTGCGGTCGATCAGCCACGAGTCGAGCGCGGTCACCAGCTTCGTCAGCAACCGGTCCTGGCCGCGCTGGTGCAGCGCCAGGTCGGGGCGCTGCAGCACGAACCGGCGGTGCACGAACTTGAGCACCTGCACCTCGTGCCACTGCTCCGGCGCCAGCGAGACGTGCCCGGAGCGCACCGTTGGCGTCCGCTCCACCCGCACGCCCGCCACGAGCCGTCGCGTCCACTCGCCGGAGAACGCCGCGACCGCCTGCTCGGCCTGCTTGGACCGGTCGAACGGCACCCGCAGCAGCTTGGTGACCAGTTCGTCGAGGACCCGCTGCACGGCGTCGGTGAACGCCGCGTCCGAGGCGATCCAGGAGTCCTTCGCGTGCAGCCTGCGCCGCAGCCGCTCCAGCGACCGGCCGGGCCGGTGCTCGGTCTCGGCGAGTTCCGCGTCGGCCAGCTCCACCAGTTCCGCCCGGTTGCCCAGCCATTCGGTGAGCTCGTGGGACACGGTGGTGTGCTGCAGGATGCCGACCCGGTGGAAGTCCTCCAGGTCGTGGATCGCGTAGGCGATGTCGTCGGCGGTGTCCATCACCGAGGCTTCGACGGTCTGCTGCCAGCTCTCGATGCGGCCGCGGAACACCGATCGGCAGTCCCGCATGTCCTCCAGCTCGGTGACGTAGCAGGAGAACTTCGCCGAGCCGGTGCCCGGTGCCTCGTCCGGTTCGGACGCGCCCCGGGGCGGGGTCTCCAGGTCGCGCGGGTGCGGGGACGGGCGGTGCCGCCGGGTCCACGGGTACTTGAGGAGCGCGGCGCGCACCGCGGCCGTGAGGTCCAGGCCGTCGCCGCCGTTCGGGTCGCCGCGCACGTCGATCGAGCTGACGATCCGGAACGACTGCGCGTTGCCCTCGAACCCGTCGACGAGGCCGAAGTCCTGGCGCGCGATCCGGTCCAGCACCGTCTCCCCGAGGTGCCCGAACGGCGGATGCCCCAGGTCGTGGCCCAGCCCGGCGGCCTCCACCACGTCCAGGTCGCAGCCGCCGAGCTCCTCCAGCACCGCCAGCGACTCCGGCACCGCGCGCAGCCGCTCGCCGATGGCCCGCGCCACCTGCGCCACCTTCAAGCTGTGCGTGAGCCGGTTGTGCAGCAGCATCCCGGAGCCGCTGGGCGTCACGACCTGCGTGACGCCGCCGAGGCGGGCGAAGAACGCGGAGCTCGACACGCGGTCCCGATCGGCGCGGAACGGGCTCCCCGCCAGGTCGGACGCCGGCGGCCCGGATCGGGTCGCATCGCTGCGGCGGGACGTTCGCTCGACCGGCGGATCGGTTCGCATACGAGGACGTTAACCGCGACCGGCCGGACGGCGGCACCCGCACCGGACGTGATCTGATGCCACCGTGGTGGACGTGCTCATCGTGGGGGCGGGGCCCGCCGGCCGGGCGGTGGCCGCGGCCTGCGCCGACACCAGGTTGGACACGACCGTGGTGGATCCGGCGCCGCGGCGTGGCTGGGGGAACACCTACGGTTCCTGGATCGACGAGCTGCCCGCCTCGGTCCCGCGCGAGGCGCTGGCGGCGGTGACCGGATCGATGCTGGCGTTCGGCACCACGCGCCACGAGCTGGACCGGTCGTACGGGGTGCTGGACAACACCGCGCTGTGGAAGCACCTGTGGCGGCCGGACGTGCACGACGTGACCGGCCGCGTGGTGGGCGCCGAGCACGGGCCGACCGGGTCGACGGTGCACCTCAAGGACGGCAGGCGGCTCGCCGCTGCCCTCGTCGTGGACGCCTCCGGGGCGGCGCGGGTCCTCTCCGGCGGACGCCCGGCGCGGACCGCGGCGCAGCAGTCGGCGGTGGGCGTGGTGCTCGACTCCGCCACGGCGGAACCGCTGTGCCCGGCGGGTTCCGGGGTGTTCATGGACTGGCGGGCCGCGCCCGACACGCGCGGCGGCTGGCCCACGTTCCTGTACTGCGTGCCGCTCGGCGGCGACGCGGTGCTGCTGGAGGAGACCTCGCTGGCGCGGCGGCCGTCGCTGCCGCTGGCGCTGCTGCGCCGCCGCCTGCACGGGCGGCTCGCCGCGGCCGGGATCGAGGTGCCCGACGGTGCCGTCGAGGAACGGGTGCGGTTCCCGGTGGACGACCCGGTGCCGATGCCGGGCCGGGCGGTGTCGTTCGGCGCCTCCGGTGGCCTGGTGCACCCGGCCAGCGGGTTCAGCGTGGCCGCCGCGCTGCGGCAGGCGCCGTGGCTGGCGGGGGCGCTCAGCGCCGGCCTGAGCTCGGGTCCGGCGAAGGCGTCGAAGGCGGCGTGGGCGATCTCCTGGCCACCGCGCGCGGTCGCCGTGCACGGCCTGCGCAGGCGGGGGCTGCGCGCGCTGCTGTCGTTCCCGCCCGAACTGGTGCCCGAGTTCTTCGAGGTGTTCTTCTCGCTGCCCGCCGCCGACCAGGCCGCGTTCCTCGCGGCCGATCACGACCCCGCCCGGACGGCGGCGGTGATGACGGCCCTGTTCCGCCGCTCCCCTTGGTCCGTCCGGCGTAGGCTCGTGACCGGCGGATTCGGGCCGGGAGGCGGCGAGGCGCAGCACGGCTTCGGCGGTCTCTGAGCGGTCTCTGGGCGGTCTCCGAGCGGCCGCGCACGCCACGACCAGCACGTCAGGGGCGCTGTGTCTGTTCCCACAGCGGGTGGGCGAGCTGGGTGCCCGGGGACGGTTCGTCGCGCTAGGTTGGCGTCCGGCAACCCCCCGTCCGCAGACGAGGAGCAGCTGAGATGTCGGTGAACAGGTCGTGAACCCGCTCGATGGAGAGCCATGAGTGCAGGCAGCATCGACCCCGTGCTCGCGCTGGTCAACGAAGTGCGCTTCGCGTTCCAGCCCCTGATCAACGTCAAGACCGGTGCCATCGTGGCGGTGGAGGCCCTCGCCCGGCCCACCGGTGGGGACGTGCACGACCTGTTCCGGGAGGCGGCCCGGCACCGCAGGCTCACCGAGCTCGACGTCGAACTGGCGCGCGCCGCCGTCACCGCGGCCGCCGACCACGAGACGCTGTTACCACTGCACCTCAACCTCTTCGGCGGCACCGTCACGCACGACCTGACCCGGATCGAGCGGCTGCGGGAACGGCTGCACGAGGTGGGCCGCCGCGAGCACGAGGTGACCTTGGAGATCGGCCCGCCGTTCGCCCGCCTCGACCCGGCGCAGCTGGTGGAGGGCGTGCAGGCGCTCAAATCCGACGGTTTCCAGATCGCGGTGGACGGCGTCGGTGACGGTGACGTGCCGCTGGCGCTGATCGCCGACATGGAACCGGGCATGGTGAAGCTGGACCGGGGCGTGGTGCGGGGCCTGCCGGATTCGGCGCCCCGCCGCGCGGTGCTGGAGGCGGTGCGGCACCTGTGCGAGGCCGCGGAGGCCGACCTGGTCGCCGAGGGCGTGGAGAACGACCGGCAGCTCTCGGCGCTGCGCCGCACCGGGGTGCGGCTGGTGCAGGGCAACCTGCTCGCCCCGCCCGCGCGCCGGCCACCGACCACGATCACCGTGCCGGGCGTGGCCGCCGAGGTCACCGATCCGGCCGGGCAGCCGGTGAACACGCTCGCCGCGGGCCCGCGGGTCACCGAGTTCCTCTCCCCCGCCACCCTGCTGTCGGTGGACGCGACGGCCGACAAGGTGCGCGGCGTGCTCGCCGACCACCCGGAGATCAGCGGCGTGGTGCTCGTCGACGAGCACAACCGGCCGCAGTACACGATCGACCGCAACCGGTTCCTGCTCGCCGTCACCGGGCCCTACGGGCACGCGCTGCACGCGAAGCGCCCGGCGTCGCGGCTGGCCGACGAACCGCGGGTGGTCACCACCGCCACCACCGCCATCGAGGCGCTGAGCCTGGTGACCCGCTCCGACCAGTACCGGATGTACGACGACGCGATCGTGGTGGACGAGTCCGGGCGCTGCCTGGGCGCGGTGCGGGCCGGGCACCTCATCCGCGGCATGGCCGACCTGAAGGTGGAGGAGGCGGCGGCGCTGAACCCGCTGACCAGGCTCCCCGGCAGCGACGCCATCGCCAGGGACGTGGGCAGGCGGATCGCGGCGGGCGACGTGTTCGCGGTGAGCTGGCTGGACATCGACGAGTTCAAGGCCATCAACGACGGCGCCGGGTTCTCCGCCGGGGACGACCTGATCAGGTCCATCGGCCGGGGGCTGACGGATGCGGCGACCTCGCTGCCGTCGGTGCGCGTCGGGCACGTCGGCGGCGACGACTTCCTGCTGGTGGCCGACCTGGACGACCTGGTGCCGCTGTCCGAGCTGCTGCTGGACCCGCCGCGGGAGGCCGGCGGCATCCCGGTGACGCTGTCGCTGGCGACGCTGGTGTGCACGCAGAGCACCGTCACCGGCTACGACGAGGCCTCCCGGCTGCTGGCGCCGCTGAAGCACCGGGCGAAGGACCTCACCGGGTCCAGCTGGGTGATGTCGCGGCCCGGTTCGGACCACGTCGACGTGCTGCGCGGGAAACCGGCGCCGCAGCCGTTCCCGGAGCCGATCGGCCCGGCGGAGGGGATGTTCCCGTCGCAGGACCCGGACCGCGACCGCCCGCAGTCCCGGGCCCGCTGACCTCGGCACGGCCCCGAACGGCGCTCCCGCCACCACCTCGCGCGCACGGCCCCGGACGCACGGCGGCCCCGGCAGGACCGGAGTCCCGCCGGGGCCGCTGCGAACCGGGTCGGACCGGATCAGACGGTGAAGCCGAGCGCGCGCAGCTGCTCGCGCCCCTCCTCGGTGATCTTCTCCGGACCCCACGGCGGCATCCACACCCAGTTGATGCGGAAGTCGCTGACCAGGCCGCCGCCGGGACCGCCGGTGAGCGCGGAGCGGGCCTGCTCCTCGATCACGTCGGTCAGCGGGCAGGCCGCCGAGGTCAGCGTCATGTCCACCGTGGCGCTGTTGTCCTGCTCCACGCGCACGTCGTAGACGAGGCCGAGGTCGACGACGTTGATCCCCAGCTCGGGGTCGACGACGTCGCGCAGCGCCTCCTCCACGTCTTCGAGCGCGGCGAGCTCCGCGGCCGGCGCCGGGGGCTCCGGCAGGTTCTCGGCGCCGCGCGCCACGTCGGTGGCCTCGCCCGCGGCTGCTTGCTCGTCCTGCACCTGGGTTCGGTCTGTCATGACGCTCCCACTTCGTCGACGACGCGCGAAACGGCGTCCTTGAAAGCCATCCAGCCCAGCAGCGCGCACTTCACGCGTGCCGGGTACTTCGCCACCCCCGCGAACGCGATGCCGTCCTCCAGGACGTCCTCGTCGGGTTCGACCTGGCCGCGACCCTGCATGAGTTCGCTGAACGCGGCCTGCCGCCCCATCGCCTCCTTCACCGACTTGCCGACGACGAGGTCGGTGAGCACGGAGATCGAGGCCTGGCTGATCGAGCAGCCCTGCCCCTCGTAGGAGACGTCCTCGACGGTGGCGTCGAGGCCGTTGCCGGCCAACCGGACCCGCAACGTCACCTCATCCCCGCACACCGGGTTGACCTGCGAGGACTCCGCGTCGAACGGGTCCCGCAGGCCGTGCCCGTGCGGGTTGCGGTAGTGGTCCAGGATGATCTCCTGGTACATCTGTTCGAGCTGCATCACACGTCCTTCAGCCGTTCACCCGACACCGAAGAAACGCTGGGCCTCCCGCACAGCTTCCCCGAGCGCCCGGACCTCGTCCAGATCGTTGTACAGGTAGAAGCTGGCGCGGACCGTCGCGGGCACGCCGAACGCCCGGTGCAGCGGCCACGCGCAGTGGTGGCCGACGCGCACCTCGACGCCCTGGCTGTCGAGGACCTGCCCGACGTCGTGCGGATGCACGCCGTCGACCACGAACGCGACGGTGGCGCCGCGGGACTCGGTGGTCCCCGGGCCGATGATGCGCACCCCGTCGATCGCCGAGAGCTCCTCGATCGCCGCCGCGGCCAGCTTCTTCTCGTGCGCGGCGATGCGTTCCATGCCGACGACCGACAGGTAGTCCACGGCCGCGCCGAGCCCGACGACCTGGGAGGTCATCGGCACGCCGGCCTCGAACCGCTGCGGCGGTTCGGCGAACGTGGACCGGTCGATGTGCACCATCTCGATCATCGACCCGCCGGTGAGGAACGGCGGCATCGCGCGCAGCAGCTCGTGCCGCCCGTAGAGCACGCCGACCCCCGAGGGCCCGAGCATCTTGTGCCCGGAGAACACCGCGAAGTCCACGTCGAGCTCGGCGAAGTCCACCGGCGCGTGCGGCACCGACTGGCACGCGTCGAGCACGACCAGCGCGCCGACCTGGTGCGCCCGCGCCACGATCTCGCCGAGCGGGTTCACCGTGCCGAGCACGTTGGACTGGTGCGCGACGGCGACGACCTTGGCCCGCTCGGTGAGCACCCCGGACAGGTCGGACAGGTCGAGCCTGCCGTCCTCGGTGACGCCGAACCAGCGCAGCGTCGCCCCCGTGCGGCGGCACAGCTCCTGCCACGGCACGAGGTTCGCGTGGTGCTCCATCTCGGTGACCACGACCTCGTCGCCCGGGCCGAGGCGGAAGCGCTCCGCCTCGGGCCCGGACGTCGCGGCGTTGCTCATCGCGTACGCGACCAGGTTGACGCCCTCGGTCGCGTTCTTGGTGAACACGACCTCGTCCACCCCGGCACCCACGAAGCGGGCGATCTTGGCGCGGGCGTCCTCGTAGGCGTCGGTGGCCTCTTCCGCGAGCTGGTGGGCACCGCGGTGCACCGCCGCGTTGGAGGTCTCCACGAAGGCGCGCTCCGCGTCCAGCACCTGGCGGGGGCGCTGCGACGTCGCCCCCGAGTCCAGGTACACCAGGCGCCGGTCGTCGCGGATCGTGCGGCCCAGGATCGGGAAGTCGGAGCGGATCGCCGCGACGTCCAGCGGGCCCGCGGCCGCACCGGCAGTGGTGAGGGGCTGAGCGGTCATGACTGCGCGACGGCCTCCTTCTTGCCGGTGAACCGCACGTAGCCGTTCTTCTCGAGCTCGTCGGCCAGCTCCGGCCCGCCCGACTCGACGACCTTGCCGCCGGCGAACACGTGCACGTGGTCCGGCGTGATGTGGTTCAGGATGCGGGTGTAGTGCGTGATCAGCAGCACGCCCTTGTCACCCTTGGACGTGTACCGGTTGACGCCCTCGGACACGACGCGCAGCGCGTCGACGTCGAGGCCGGAGTCGGTCTCGTCGAGGATGGCGAACTTCGGGTCCAGCAGGTCCAGCTGCAGGATCTCGTGCCGCTTCTTCTCGCCGCCGGAGAAGCCCTCGTTGACGCTGCGCTCGGCGAACGACGGGTCGATGTCGAGCTCGGTCATCGCCTGCTTGACCTCCTTGACCCAGTGCCGGATCTGCGGTGCCTCACCGCGGACGGCACCGGCGGCGGTGCGCAGGAAGTTCGACATGGACACGCCCGGCACCTCGACCGGGTACTGCATGGCGAGGAACAGGCCGGCGCGGGCGCGCTCGTCCACGCTCATCTCCAGCACGTCCTCGCCGTCGAGCAGGACGGAGCCGGAGTCGATCTGGTACTTGGGGTGCCCGGCGATGGCGTAGGCCAGGGTGGACTTGCCGGAACCGTTCGGGCCCATGATCGCGTGGATCTGGCCGGAGTCGATCGTGAGGTTCACGCCGTTGAGGATCGGCTTGGCGCCCTCCTCGGTGAGGACGGAACCGTGCAGGTCCTTGATCTCCAGGGTGGCCATTGTGCTGTGTTCTCCTGGTACGTGGGGAAAGGAAGTGGGGGCGGCGTCAGGCGCCGACGACGGCCAGCTCGGCCTCGATCGCGGCCTCCAGCCGCTCCCGGACCGCGGGCACCGTGATCTTCTGCAGGATCTCGCCGAAGAAGCCGCGGACCACCAGTCGGCGGGCCTGCTCCTTCGGAATGCCGCGTGCCTGCAGGTAGAACAGCTGCTCGTCGTCGAACCGGCCGGTGGCGCTGGCGTGACCGGCGCCTTCGATCTCACCGGTCTCGATCTCCAGGTTCGGCACCGAGTCGGCGCGGGCGCCTTCGGTGAGTACCAGGTTCCGGTTCAGCTCGAAGGTCTCGGTGCCTTCGGCCGCGGCCCGGATCAGCACGTCGCCGATCCACACCGAGTGCGCCGCGTCGCCCTGCAGCGCGCCCTTGTAGAGCACGTTGCTGCGGCAGTTCGGCTGCGCGTGGTCGACCAGCATCCGGTGTTCCAGGTGCTGGCCCGCGTCGGCGAAGTACAGGCCGAGCAGCTCGGCGTCCCCGCCCTTGTCCCCGTAGGTGATCGTGGTGTTGACCCGGACCAGGTCGCCGCCGAGGGTCACCGCCAGGTGCCGGAACACCGCGTCCCGGCCCAGGTAGGCGTGCTCGGAGCTGACCTGGGTCGCGTCGTCGGCCCAGTCGTGCACGGACACGACCGAGAGCCGGGCGGAGTCGTCGGTGATGAACTCGACGTTCTCGCCCAGCACGCCGGAGCCGCGGTAGTCGAGGACGACGACCGCTTCGGCGAACCGCTCGGCGCGGATCTGGATGTGCCCGAACGCCGTCTCGCCCTCGCCGGGGCCGTGCACGACGACGCTGACCGGCTCGGCCGGCTGCACGTCCTTCGGGATGGTGATGACGGTGGCCTGCTCGAAGGAGCTCCAGGCCTGCGCGGCGATCCGGTCGGCGGGCACGCCGCCCTTGCCGAGGCGCTCGTCGTCGCGGCCGACGGTCTCGACCGTGACCTCGGCGCTCGCCTCGACCTCGACGTTCAGCGAAGCGGTGGCCTGCGCGGTGCCGTCGTGCAGCCCCTTGAGCCGCTTGATCGGGGTGAACCGCCAGTCCTCCTCGCGGCCGCCGGGGACCTCGAAGGCCTCGACGTCGTAGGAGGTGAAGCGCTCGCCGCGGGAGGACTGCGGCACGACCGCGCCCCCGTGCGAGTGCTCCGTCAGGCCGTGCTGGGCGTCGGCGGTGTCAGTGGTGCTCGTCATGTCAGCCGACGGCCCCTTCCATCTGCAGCTCGATCAGGCGGTTCAGTTCCAGCGCGTACTCCATGGGCAGCTCCCGCGCGATCGGCTCCACGAAGCCGCGCACGATCATCGCCATCGCCTCGTCCTCGGTCAGACCGCGCTGCATCAGGTAGAACAGCTGGTCGTCGCTGACCTTGGAGACGGTGGCCTCGTGGCCCATGGACACGTCGTCGACGCGCACGTCGACGTACGGGTAGGTGTCCGAGCGGCTGATCGTGTCGACCAGCAGCGCGTCGCACTTGACCGTGGAGGCCGAGTGGTTGGCGCGCTTGGCGACCTTCACCAGACCCCGGTAGGAGGTGCGGCCACCACCGCGGGCGATCGACTTGGAGACGATCGTCGAAGAGGTGTGCGGAGCCATGTGCTCCATCTTCGCGCCCGCGTCCTGGTGCTGGCCCTCACCGGCGAACGCCACCGAGAGCACCTCGCCCTTGGCGTGCTCGCCCATCAGGAACACCGACGGGTACTTCATGGTGACCTTGGAGCCGAGGTTGCCGTCGACCCACTCCATGGTCGCGCCCTCTTCGGCCTTGGCCCGCTTGGTGACCAGGTTGTAGACGTTGTTCGACCAGTTCTGGATGGTCGTGTAGCGGCAGCGCGCGCCCTTCTTGACCACGATCTCCACGACCGCCGAGTGCAGCGAGTCGCTGGAGTAGATCGGGGCGGTGCAGCCCTCGACGTAGTGGACGTAGGCGTCCTCGTCGACGACGATCAGCGTCCGCTCGAACTGGCCCATGTTCTCGGTGTTGATCCGGAAGTAGGCCTGCAGCGGGATGTCGACGTGCACGCCCTTCGGCACGTAGATGAACGAGCCGCCGGACCACACCGCGGTGTTCAGCGCGGAGAACTTGTTGTCCCCGGCCGGGATGACCGAGGCGAAGTACTCCTTGAAGGTCTCCGGGTGCTCCCGCAGCGCGGTGTCGGTGTCCA
Source organism: Saccharopolyspora sp. NPDC047091 (assembly GCF_040643635.1). Classification (NCBI taxonomy): domain Bacteria; kingdom Bacillati; phylum Actinomycetota; class Actinomycetes; order Pseudonocardiales; family Pseudonocardiaceae; genus Saccharopolyspora; species Saccharopolyspora sp. NPDC047091. The sequence continues at coordinate 52,320 of NZ_JBEYUS010000035.1, read as the reverse complement.
GGAACTGGACACCCTTCTCCTCGAGGTCCTCGCGGATCTTGTGGTAGACCACCTCGGACTCGTACTGGGCGGCGACACCGGCGACGAGCCGCTGCTTCTCCGCTTCCGGGATGCCCAGCCGGTCGTAGGTGTTCTTGATGTCCTCGGGCAGGTCCTCCCAGCTCTGGGCCTGCTGTTCGGTCGAGCGCACGAAGTACTTGATGTTGTCGAAGTCGATGCCCGACAGGTCGGCGCCCCAGTTCGGCATCGGCTTGCGCTCGAACAGCCGCAGCGCCTTCAGCCGCGCCTCGAGCATCCACTCCGGCTCGTCCTTCTTGGCCGAGATCTCCCGGACGACGTCCTCGTTGAGCCCGCGTCGCGCGCCTTCGCCCGCGACGTCCTTGTCGGCCCAGCCGTACTCGTAGTTGCCCAGGGTCGCCAGCGTCTCCTCTTGGCTGAGCTGGCCAGAGGTGTTCGACGCCGTGGTGGGTGTGCGCTGCTCGGCAGCGGCAGTCATACGGACTCCCCTCCGTCAGGAATCGGGGCGGTCTGCCGCCCGTCGGTCTGGGACCGGTCGTGGGCGGCCGGATCGGTTTCGGCCGACGCGGATTCCGGGATGACCTGGGTCTCCGGGCCGCGATCGGCGGTTCGCTCGGACCGCGTGAGCGGTACGTGCGTCGTGCAGGCCGCGTCGCCGTTGGCGATGGTGGCCAACCGCTGCACGTGGGTGCCGAGGACTTCGGCGAAGGCCTCCGTCTCGGCTTCGCACAGCTGCGGGAAGTCCGCAGCGACGTGCGCCACCGGGCAGTGGTGCTGGCAGAGCTGCTCGCCGGAGGCCACGCTGCGCGTCGAGGCAGCGTAGCCCTCGCGGGTCAGCGCACCGGCGAGGACCTCGGCCCGTTCGGCCCTGGTCCGCGCGGCGGCCAGCGCCTCCCGGTGGTGGGCGACCAGTGCGGCGATCCGCTTGCGCGCGAACTCCCGCACCGCCTGTTCACCGTCGGTGTCGGCGATGAACCGCAGCGCCGCCACGGCCAGGTCGTCGTAGGCGTGCCCGAACCTGGCCCGGCCGACCTCGGTCAGCAGGAACAGCTTCGCGGGCCTGCCCCTCCCCCGGCGCTGCCGGGCGGAGGACTCCCTGGTGTAGGCCTCGCCTTCGGCGACCAGCGCGTCGAGGTGCCTGCGCACCGCGACCGAACTGATCCCGAGGGCTTCGGCCACCGCCGCGGCGGTGATCGGCCCGCGCTCCAGCAGGAGGCGGGCGACCGAGTGCCGGGTCCGCCCGTCCCCGGACGGCGCACCGGCACCCGGGGCTGCGGCGCCCGAGTCGGCGGCCGCGGCCGGAGGTGACGTTCCAGCGTTTTTCACAACACCGATGTTACCTATTTAGCTCCGGCACACCAGACCGCAGGTCCATCAACGTGACCCGGATCACTCCGATCGGCGGTTGCGCGACGGCGGGACGCCCCGCCCGACCCCTGCCCTAAGCTTCGGTGCCGTGGGCGCAGGCGAGACGAACCAGCAGGACGAGGCCGGGCCGGGCGAGTCAGCGACCTCCGGCACACCGGACGCGGGCACCGGATCCCGGAACGCGACCGGACGGCAGGACGCCACCGGCACCGCGCCGACCGGCGCTGAGCAGGACGAACGCGGCACCACCCGGGTCGCCGAAGCGCCCCCCAGCAGCGACACCGCCTACGCGGGCGATGCGCCCGCCGAGCACCAGCCCGCCCCGCTGGACGCCCCCGAACGCCGCCAGCTCGACCTGGTCCGCCGCTTCGGCACCACCGGCTCGCTCGTGCTCGCCTTCGGCGCCATCGGCGCGGGCGCGGCGCCCGTCGACAACCCGCTGATCGGGGTGCGGCTGCTCGGGCTGCCCGCGCGCATCCCCACCGTCGCCATGGCCTGCGCCTGGCTCGGCATGCTCATGGTCGTCACCGCCTGGCTGTGGCTCGGCAAGCTCTCCTGGCCCGGCCGGGACCGGATGGTCAGCCGCACCCAGATGGACCGCACCGTCGTCATGTGGGGGCTGCCGCTGGCCGTCGCGCCACCGCTGTTCAGCACCGACATGTACACCTACCTGGCGCAGAACGCGGTGGCCGCGCTCGGCATCAACCCGTACACGCTGGGGCCCGCCACCGCGCTCGGCGTGGACCACCCGCTGGTCGCCAACGTGCCGAACATCTGGCGGGACACGCCCTCCCCGTACGGGCCGCTGTTCCTGCTGTTCGGCCAGCACCTCGGCCGCGTCATCGGCGACGACGTCGTGTTCGGCGTGCTGCTCTGGCGAGTCGTGATGATCATCGGGCTGGTGCTGGCGATCTGGGCGATCCCGCGGCTCGCCGCCCGCTGCGGGGTGCACCCGGTGGCCGCGCTGTGGCTCTCCGCCGCCAACCCGATCACGCTGTTCCACGTGGTCAGCGGCGCGCACAACGAGGCGCTGCTGGTCGGCATCATGCTCGCCGCGATCGAGCTCGGGCTGCGCTGGCGCGGACCGATCGGCGTGGTCCTCGCCGGGGTGCTGCTCAGCATCGGCGGCGCCATCAAACCGCCGGGCTTCGTCGCGCTCGGCTTCTTCGGCATCTACGTGGCGCGCAGGCGCGGCGGGCGGATGCGCGACCTCGTCGGGGTCGCCGCCGTGCTCGGCGTACTCATGCTGGGGACCATGACGATCATCACCGTGGCCAGCGGCTGGGGCCTCGGCTGGATCGAGACCTACGACGTGCCGAACCGGATCAAGACCTGGCTGGCGCCGATGACCGCGTTCGGCATGACCGGCGGCGGCGTCGGCATGCTGCTCGGCCTCGGCAACCACACCAACTCGATGCTGGTCATCACCAAGATCTTCGGGTACGCCATCACCGGTGTGGTGTGCGTGCGGCTGCTGTGGCTGTCGTTCAAGGGGCGGATCGAACCGCTCGCCGCGCTCGGCATCACCCTCGGCACGCTCGCCGTGTTCGGGCCGGTGCTGCACCCCTGGTACCTGCTGTGGATGGTCGTACCGCTGTCGCTGTCCACCAACGACCACCGGTTCCGGATCGGCGCGGCCACGATCTGCTCCATCGTCGCGCTGGTGGTCCCGCCGACCGGGGCCGCCTACATCCTGCGCGCCTACCAGATCCCGTTCGCCGTCATCGCCTCGCTGCTCGCCTTCGGGATCCTGCTGTGGCTCGTGCGGGGCAAGGTGCCGCCGCTGCTGCCGACCCGGAAGGATGAGCGCCCCGTCACGTCATAGGCTTGGACGTCGTGAACGAAGCCGCGAGCACCCCCACGCCCGGCCCGGTGATCGCAGGACCGGCCGCCGACGGCGACGCGCTGGACGTGCGCGGGCTGACCAAGCGCTTCGGCGGCACCACCGCCGTCGACGGCTTGGACCTGCGGATGCCGCGCGGCAGCGTGCTCGCCCTGCTCGGGCCCAACGGCGCGGGCAAGACCACCACCGTCGAGATCTGCGAAGGCTTCCAGCGGCCCGACGGCGGGACGGTGCGGGTGCTCGGGCTCGACCCCGCCACCCAGGGCGAACGGCTGCGGCCCCGGATCGGCGTGATGCCGCAGGGCGGCGGGGCCTACCCGGGCGTGCGGGCCGCCGAGATGCTGGAACTCATCGCCACCTGCTCCGCGGACCCGATCGACCCGCGCTGGCTGCTCGACGTCCTCGGGCTCACCTCCGCCGGGCGCACCCCGTACAAGCGGCTCTCCGGCGGCCAGCAGCAGCGGCTGTCGCTGGCCTGCGCGCTCGTCGGCAGGCCCGAGCTGGTGTTCCTCGACGAACCCACCGCAGGGCTCGACCCGCAGGCCCGCCACCTGGTGTGGGACCTGGTCGCCGCGCTGCGCCGCGACGGCGTCGGCGTGCTGCTCACCACGCACCTGATGGACGAGGCCGAAGCGCTCGCCGACCGGGTCGTCATCGTCGACCACGGGCGCGCCGTCGCCGACGGCACCACCGCCGAGCTCACCGCCGACCCGCAGGGCAGGCAGGAGCTGAAGTTCCACTCCGAACCCGCGCTCGACCTGGACCTGCTGCTGGCCGCGCTGCCCGAGGGCTACGAGGCCGTCGAGCAGCGCGCGGGCCGCTACGTGGTGCGCGGCACCATCGACCCGCAGGTCGTCTCCACCGTGACCGCGTGGTGCGCGCGGCACGGCGTGTTCGCCAACGAGCTGCGGGTGAGCAGGCGCAGCCTGGAGGACGTGTTCCTCGACCTCACCGGACGGGAGTTGCGCTCGTGAACCACGGCGCCACCAGGACAGGCGGGACCGGCACCACCGGGACCGAACTCGCGCACGACGACCGGGACGCCCCGCGCCCCGGCGAGCGGTTCCCCGCGGGCACCTTCGCGCCCGCCCCGGGGCGCGGCCGGGCGCTGCGGATGCTCGCCGCGCACACCCGCATCGAGGCGCTGCTGATCATCCGGCACGGCGAGCAGGCGCTGCTCACGCTGATCATCCCGCTGGCGCTGCTGATCGGGCTGAGCACGCTGCACATCGGCACCGTGCCGGAACCGCGGGTCGACTCGGTGGCGCCGCGCATCCTCGCGCTGGCCGTGATGTCCACCGCGTTCACCGGGCAGGCCATCGCGCTCGGCTTCGACCGCCGCTACGGGGTGCTCAAGCGGCTGTCCGCGACGGCGCTGCCGCGCTGGACGCTGATCAGCGGCCGGGTGCTGGCGACGCTGCTGGTGGTGGCGCTGCAGGCGGTGCTGCTGGGGATCACGGCCGCGCTGCTGGGCTGGACGCCGAGCCCGGTCGGGATCGTGGCGGCGCTGCCGCTGCTGGTGCTGGGCACGCTCGCGTTCGGCGCGGCCGGGGTGCTGGTCGGCGGCGCGTTCCGCGCGGAGATCGTGCTGGCGGTGGCGAACGCCATCTGGTTCGTGCTGCTGCTGGCCGGCGGCCTGGCGCTGCCGATGAGCGATCTGCCAGGGCCGGTGGGCGCGATCGCGGGACTGCTGCCCTCGGGTGCGCTGGCCACCTCGCTGGAAGCGGCGCTGGAGCACGCGGCGCTGCCGGGCTGGCAGCCGGTGCTGGTCCTGGTGGCCTGGGCCGCGGCAGCCGGAGCGCTGGCGGTGCGGACTACTCGGTTGACTTGATGTTCCGCTCCTTCGGCGAGAGGGTCGGGTGGCGGAACCTCAGCGCTTTCCTCGCTGCGGGATCGTTTTCACCGGTGGCTCCGCCACAGGCGAAAACGCTGTCCTCGCGAGGAAACCGCTGAGAACCCGCTGCGGTGCCGGGTGCGCGCGTCGTTGCTGCTCAGCGGCTTCGCCGCTGACAGGACAGTGCGCTGCCGCGGGTGCGGGGGTGCTCGCGGGACTTCCGGGCCCTGGGGTTACCGGAAGTAGGGTGAGGGCATGACCGAACCGCACGCCGACGCGACGCCCGGTGCCGAACTGGCCCGCCCCTGCCACCGCAGCCTCGAACCGCTGCACTCGCTGATCTACTTCAGCCCCGAGGCCGACGAGGCCTTCGCCGCACTCGGCCTCGACGGCACCCGGATGCGCTACTTCGCCGGCCGCGCCGCCCCGATGGGCGCCGTCGGCGCCGGGGTCGTCGCCGCCACCTTCTACAACTTCAACCCGCTGGTGATCGCCGAGGTCATCCCGCAGGCCTGGGCGATCACCACCCCGGATGCCGTCGTGGCCGCCCGGTTCCGCGCCGCCGACGCCGCGCTGCGCAAGCTGCTCGGCCCCGACACGATCGCCTCCGAAGAGCTCGCCGAGGCCGCCGCGCTCGCCCGCCGCGCCACCGAGGCCTGCCGCCCCGAAGCCCGCCCGCTCTACGCCGGGCACGCCGACCTGGCCTGGCCGGAAGAACCGCACCTGGTGCTCTGGCACGCCCAGTCGCTGCTGCGCGAGCACCGCGGCGACGGTCACCTGATGGTGCTGCAGGCGGTGGGCCTCACCGGGCTCCAGGCGCTGGTCCTGCAGTCCGCGGCCGGCGACGGGCTCTCCCGCCAGTTCTCGCAGGCCAGCCGCGGCTGGTCCGACGACGAGTGGGCGCAGGCGCAGCGCGAGCTCGCCGACCGCGGCCTGCTCGACGCCGACGGCGAGCTCACCGAGCAGGGCGTCGCGTTCCGCGAAGACGTCGAGCAGCGCACCGACGCGCTCGCCGCCGCCCCCTGGGCGCACCTCGGTGCCGAGAACGCGCAGCGCCTCGCCGGGTACGGCAAGAAGCTCAGCACCCAGGTCCTCAAGGCCGGAGCGTTCCCGAAGGGCACCTTCGCCCGCGAGAAGCGCGTGGAGTGACCTGCGGCGCACCACCTGGCGGCCGGGGGATGCGGGACGGCGAATACCATCGATGCGTGCCGTCGTCGATGCTGTCCCGGATCCCGGCCGCCGACCACCGCCTGGTGCGCTGGCTCGCGCTCGCCGTCCTCATCACCCAATCGCTGATCTCGGTGACGGGTTCGGTGGTGCGGGTGACGGGTTCCGGGCTCGGCTGCCCCACCTGGCCGCAGTGCTTCCCCGGCAGCATGGTCCCGATCGACCACCCCGAGGTCGCGACGCTGCACCAGGTGATCGAGTTCGGCAACCGCACGCTGACCGGCCTGGTCGGGTTCGTCGCGCTGGCCTGCCTGATCGCCGCGTGGCTGGTGCGCCCGCGCCGGCCGCGCCTGGTGAAGCTGGCGCTGGTCATGCCGCTGGGCGTGGTCGCGCAGGCCGTCATCGGCGGCATCACGGTGCTGGTGGACCTGAGCTGGTGGAGCGTGTCCATCCACTTCATGGCCTCGGCGGTGCTGATCTGGCTGGCCGCGTACCTGTACAAGGCCGCCGGTGAGGGCGACGAGCCCGCGACGCAGGTGCTCCCGGACCGGATGCGGTGGCTGCTGGTGGCGCTGACCGCGGTGACCGCGGCGATGCTGGTCGCGGGCACGCTGGTGACCGCCGCCGGGCCGCACGCCGGGGACGCCGACACGCCGCGGCTCGTCGTGGCGGTGCCGACGCTGGTCGAGGTGCACGGGCTGCTGGTGATGGCGTACGTGTGCCTGCTCGCGGTGTTCGGGGTGTGGCTGCGCGCCGCCCGGCCGACGAAGGCGCTGCTGAAGGCCTACGGCGCGGCGTGCGTGCTGGTGCTGGCGCAGGGCGCGCTCGGCTCGGCGCAGTACCTGCTCGGGGTGCCGGGGGTGCTGGTGGTGCTGCACGTGCTGGGCGCCACGCTGGTGATCACGGCGACCGCGCTGCTGTGGTGCGAATCCCGCTACCGCGGACCGGTCCCGCAAGTCCCCGCCGCCGAGTCCGCGGAACCCGTTCCCGCCTGACTCACATCCGCAGCGCGCCGCGGCGTTCCCGCTCCCAGCGCTGCCAGAGCTGGGGCATCTCGCCCGAGAGCCACTTGTAGAACTCGTGCACGGTGCGCAGCCGCCGGGCCCGCTCGCCTTGGCCGCTGAACATCCGCAGGCCGTCCTCGGTGAGCTGTTCCAGGCCGGTGACCTGCTCCATCCGGTGCCGCACGAGTTCCGGCCAGTGGTGCTCCTCGACGCGGTAGAGCGCCGCTTCGCGGCCCTGCCGGGTCGTCTTGGAGATCACCCCGAGGCGCAGCAGCAACCGCACGTTGGTGCTGACGGATCCGCTGCTGGCGTTGAGGCCGTGCGAGAGCTCGGCCGCGGTGCGCTCCGGTGGGTCGCAGATCAGCAGGAACGCGAGGATGCGCCCGGCGATGAGCGGCATTCCCTCGGTGGCTTCGAAGTGCGCCGCCATCTGCTCGATCCACTCGGGCATGGCGGGACGGTCGGTGCGCTGGGCGTACTCGGTCACCTCTGGTGCCTCCGACTGATCGACTTCAACCGATGCTGAAACCATAGGCGGAGAAGAACGGCGAAGCCACCCCGACACGCCCCCGAGCAGCTCAGCCGCGCAGCGCCGCGCGCACCGCAGACGCGAACCGCGGCTTCGCCTCCGGATCGGCCTGCCGGAACCCCAGCGACGGTTCGGTGAGCTCCAGCTCCAGCAGCAGCGGCGATCCGTCGTCCCGGCGCACCAGGTCCACCCGCGCGTACAGCAGCTCCGACCGGCGCATCCGGTGCAGCGCCGCCGCCGCGTCCAGCGCGTCCTCGGCGAGCCTGCGCAGCGCCGGATCCGGCCGCACTCCGAACCGCTCCCCCGGTCCCGGGCCCGCGGCCACTGGATCCGGCAGCATCGCGCCCTTCCCGAACGCGTGCGAGAAGGTCCCGCCGAGGAACACCAGGGCCGTCTCGCCCTCCCGGTCCACCGCCCGCTGGTAGGGCTGCACCAGCACGGTGTGGTCCTCGGCGTGCAGCGCGGCCAGGTGCGCGCCCGCCGCGTCCCGCTCCCCCGCCGCGAACCGCGCCGCACCCCGCGAGCTCGCCCCCACCGAGGGCTTCAGCACGAACTCGAAGTCCGGGCAGCGCAGCGGTTCGCCCGGGGCGACCAGCTCGGTCGGCACCACCGGAAGGCCCTGCGCCGCCAGGTCGGCGAGGTAGGTCTTGTCGGTGTTCCAGCGCGCCACTCGCGCCGGGTTCACCAGCGCGGGCACCGACTCGCACCAGGCCAGGAAGTCCTTGCGCCGCAACGGGTAGTCCCAGGTGCTGCGCAGCACCACGAGCTCGGCGGAACCGAACGGTGCCGTCGGGTCGTCCCACGGCGCCCAGGCCGCGGGCACTCCCAGCTCGGCCAGCACCTCCGGCAGGTCCGCGTCGTCCGCGTTCGAACCGGGGAGCTCGGCGCAGCTGGCGAGCAGAACCCGAGGTGCCGGTCTCACCGGGCTCGCGGGCCGGCCATCTTGCGGCGGTGCGCCGGCCCGATCTGCAGAGCGGCCGTCGTGTCGCCGTCCCACTCGCCCCCGGTGACCTGCTCGACGGCCTCGACCACGGCCTCCCCCGCCGCGACGTCGGCGACCAGCACGTCGCCGAGCGCGCCGTCCTCGCCGATCAGCACGATGCGGGCGCCCGCCTGGCCGAGGTTCTCCACCACGGCTCGCGCGGAACCGCCGTGGCCCGCGGCGAACGCCTTCACCCTGGCGATCGCCTTCGGCTCGGGCGCGGTGCTCTGCTCGGTGTCGTTCTCGGCTGCCATGCGGGTGATCCTAGACAACCACCCCGACGACACGGGCCGAACAGTTACCCAGGCCACCGCCCGCCCGCCGCCACGCCTGCGAGAGTGGGAACCGTCCCGGCGGCCGTTCCGGTGCCGGGCGGACGAGGCGAGATCTTGGAGGCACGCATGCGCGCGATTCGGATTCCGGCCCACGGCGGACCGGAGGTGCTGGAGGCCGCCGAAGCGGACCGGCCGACGCCGCAGTCCGGGGAGCTGCTGGTCGAGGTGTCCGCGGCCGGGGTGAACTTCATCGACACCTACCAGCGCAGCGGCCTCTACAGCGTGCCGCTGCCGTTCACCCCCGGTGTCGAGGGCGCGGGCACCGTCCGCGAGGTCGGCCCGGACGTCACCGGCTTCGCCCCCGGCGACCGGATCGCGTGGGCCATGTCGCCCGGCGGCTACGCCGAGCAGGCCGTGGTGCCCGCCCGCGGCGCGGTGCACGTCCCGGACGGCGTCGAGGACCGGACGGCGGCCGCCGCGATGCTCCAGGGCATGACCGCGCACTTCCTCGTCGACGCCACCCACCCGATCCGCCCCGGCGAGACGGCGCTGGTGCACGCGGCGGCGGGCGGGGTGGGGCTGCTGCTCACCCAGCTGATCAAGGCGCGCGGCGGGAACGTGATCGGGACCGTGTCCACCGACGAGAAGGAACGGCTGGCGCGCGCGGCGGGTGCCGACGAGATCATCCGCTACACCGAGGCCGACGTGGCCGAGGAGGTCCGCGACCTCACCGACGGGCGCGGCGTGGACGTGGCCTACGACGGGGTCGGCAAGGACACCTTCGACGGCAGCCTCGCGTCGCTGCGCCCGCGCGGCACGCTCGCGCTGTTCGGCGCCTCCAGCGGGCCGGTGCCTCCGGTGGACCCGCAGCGGTTGAACTCGGGCGGCTCGCTGTTCCTGACCCGGCCGTCGCTGGCGCACCACATCCTGGACCGGGAAGAACTGGACCGGCGGGCCCGGGAGATCTTCCAGGCGGTGCGGGCGGGCGAGCTCGACGTGCGCATCGGCGGGACCTACCCGCTCGACCAGGCGCGGCAGGCGCACGAGGACCTCGAAGGCCGCCGCAGCACCGGGAAGCTCCTGCTGCTGCCCTGATCGCACCGGGCGCGCGGCCGCTCCGTCCCGCGGTCGGGCCGGCCGCTCACCTGGAACTTCCGGGGTGTCGCAGCCGACTGGTCGACCGTGATCGATCGTGTGATCGGGCGGCGCGGCGCGCTGGCCCTGCTCGCGGCCGGGCTGCTCGGCGGCTGCCGCCCGGCTCCGGCCGAGACCGGGCGCGGACTGGTGACCTTGGACGGCGGGACGGCCCGGCTCGCCCTGCTGCTCGGCCGCGAGCAGGTGGGCACGGTGGCGCTGCCCGGTGGTGATCCGGTGCTGCCCGCGATCGAGGCGGCGCAGGGCTCGCCGGTGCGCGACCTCGGCGGCGCGGGCGGGCTCGACCTGGAGGCGCTGGCACGGCTGCGCCCGGAGGTGCTGGCCGGGCACCGGCTGCCCGGCGTCCCGGCGGAACTGCTGCGCGGCCTCGCCCGGTTGCGGCTGGTGCGGCGGACCGGGGACGTGCGCGCGGACGCGCTGGCGCTCGGCGCGGCGGTGGGCTCGACCGGAGCCATCGCCGCGTGGGAGGACTTCGAACGGGACCGCGCCGACCTCGCCGCCCGGCTGGCGAACCGCCGGATGCCGACGATCTCGGTGCTCGGCGCGGGCCGCGGCGACGGGGTCGTCACCACCGTGTCCACCGCGACCGCCGCCGGGCAGGTGCTGCGGGCGCTCGGCGCGGCCCGGCCACCGGCGCAGGAGGCGGTCGCCGACGGTCCACTGCCGTTCCCGGAGATCTCCGGTGAGCGGCTCGGCGAGCACGATGCGGACCTGCTGGTGCTGCTGCGCGGCGGCGCCGGTTCGGTGCGGGAGCAGCCGCTGCTGCGGACCCTGCCCGCGGTGCGCGCGGGCCGGGTCGTGGCGGCCGACCGGTTCGAGTGGGCCGCGCTGGCCTCGCTGCCCAGCGCCCGCTGGGTGCTGGCCGACCTGGCCGGGCTGCTGCTGGACCGGGCGGAGCCGCTGCTGGGGATCGGCTCTCCCCCGGGCTTGGACCGGCTCCGCGCCTTCCGCGCCCGCTGACCGACCTACCGGCGGCACCCTTGGCCGGAGCTCAGCCGACCGGCGTCGCCGCCCTCCGGAGGTCAGCCGACCGCACGCTCCCGTCCGGAGACCAACCGGCCCGCGTCGCTCCCGTCCGGACACCGACCGACCGCACGCTCCCGTCCGGAGACCAACCGGCCGGCACTGCTCCCGCCCGAGGTCGACCGACCCGCAGCGCCCCTGACCGGAGATCAACCGAGCGGCATGGCTCCCGCCCGAGGTCGACCGACCCGCGTCGCTCCCGTCCGGAGCTCAGCCGACCCGTTTGCGCAGCCGCAGCCCGAAACCGCCCGCGGCCAGCAGCACCACGCCCACCAGCAGCACGATCAGCGGACCGCCCAGCGCACCACCGGTCCAGTGGTACAGCGCCTCCGGCACGGCCACGGTCACCCCGAGCACGCCGAACACCAGCAGCACCGCGGAGCGCAGCGCCACGAACGCGGCGAAGCAGCCGACGGCCAGCACGAACGTGATCGCGTAGCTCCACGACTGGTGCGCCACGGCGGTCCACTGCGCACCGGTGAGCGCGGTCGCCGCCGCGATCCCGAAACCCACGTCGCGCCGCACCCGGCCCGCGCGGCCGCGAGCGGGCAGGTCGAGCACGCCGCGCACCGCGAGCACCGCCCACAGCCCGCCGAGCACGATCAGCACCAGCATCTCCGGGACCGACCCGCCGCCCGGCAGCTCACCGGCCAGCGCGATCCCGGACCAGTAGGCGAAGACACCGGTCGCGACCAGACCCGGCACCGCGGGCAGCAGCGCGTACCCGGCGGCGGCCGCGACCAGCCCCAGCGCGCTCGCGGCCAGCGAGGAATCGGTGCCGTCCAACCCGGCCACGACCGCCATCGCCGCGGCTCCGGAGGCCAACGCGAGCAGCGCGGACACGATGCGGCTGCGCCGCGAGGGCGCGTCGGCGGCGAGCTCCCGCGCGCCGCGCGGACCGCCCGCGATGAACCCGGCGGCGAGCACGAGCACCGCGGTGGCGGCGACCAGCAGCCCTACCCGGGCCGGGACGGACAACGTCTCCCAGGACATGCCGACCAGCAGCGACGCGCCGCCGAGCACCAGGGCACCGCCCGCGTACCCGAGGACCTCCCAGATGCCGCCCGCGCGCTGCGGTGCCGGTTCGGCGGCGAACTCGGTGCGCACCGCCTCGGCCTGCTCGGACGTCAGCGTGCCGCGTTCGACGAGGCGCTCCAGCGCCTGCCGCTGCCGCGGGGGCAGTTCCGCGCTCATCGGTCTCCCTCCGCCGTTGATCGGCGCCCACGGTCGCACACCTGCACGAGCGCGTGGTGGACGGTCGCGGCGGCCCGCAGGAAGGACCAGGTGAACGCCTCGCTCGCCCCGGCGGGGAGTCGCCCGGGAAGGGTCAGAACGGCCAGCCCAGCACCGGCAGGCCCAGCGCCGAGTCCACCGCCAGCGCCACGCACACGATCATCAGGTACGTGTTGGACATGTGGAACAGCCGCATCGGCTTCGTCGGCTCGCCCCGCTTGGTCGCGGTGTGCAGCCGGTGCGCCAGCCACAGGAACCAGGCGCCGGAGAGCACCGCGAACGCGGTGTACAACCACCCGGTGGCCGGAGCGAGCAGCAGCGTCCACAGCACCATCAGCCAGCTGTAGGCGACGATCTGCCGGGACACGTAGGCCGGTTCGGCGACGACGGGCAGCATCGGCACGCCCGCGCGCTCGTAGTCCGCCTTGTACTTCACCGCCAGCGCCCAGGTGTGCGGCGGCGTCCAGAAGAAGATGATCCCGAACATGACCAGCGCGGGCCAGTCCACCCGCCCGGTCACCCCGGCCCAGCCGATCACCACCGGCATGCAGCCGGCGGCACCGCCCCAGACGATGTTCTGCGCGGTGCGGCGCTTGAGCACCAGCGTGTAGACGAGGACGTAGAACAGGATCGTGGCGACCGCCAGCACCGCGGCCAGCAGGTTCGTCGTCGCCCACAGGAACCCGAACGAACCCAGCCCGAGCACGATCCCGAAGATCAGCGCGTGCCGGTTGGAGACCGTGTGGCGCACCAGCGGCCGGGCCCTGGTGCGCTGCATGACCTGGTCGATGTCGGCGTCGGCGACGCAGTTGAGCGCATTGGCGCTGCCCGCGGCCAGGGTGCCGCCGACCAGGGTGGACAGCACCAGCCACGGCGAAGGGATGCCGCGCTCGGCCAGCAGCATCGCCGGGATGGTGGTGACCAGCAGCAGTTCGATGACGCGCGGCTTGAGCAGCCCCAGGTAGGCCTTGAGCAGGTCGCCGGGCCGCGTCGCGTGCCGCTGCGCTCCGCTGACCGGGGTCTCGGTGCTGGTCACGAGGCCGCTCCCGCGAGCCGTCCGGCGAGCTCCGCCGCACCGGGGAGCGCGGCCGGGACCGCGCCGTGGTGTCCGCCCGAAGCGCACCGCATCGCAGGCATGGGACTCCTCGTCAGCTCGGGGTGACCGCCGGAACGACGGCGACCGACCGCCCTGAATAGTAGGCGCGCTACACCCCGCCGCCGACCGCAGGGTCCGGGCCGCGGCGCCGCGGGACCGGAGTCGGCGGCGCCGGTACCGTGGGGTGAGCCACCGGACACGCTCCGCGCGGAAGGAACACCCGCCGCGCCGCGTTGCCGGTGGTGGGTCCGCCGCACCGTCGCGAGATCGGTCCCGCGGCGGTCGAGGCGCCGCCGGGCGGGCGACGTACCGCGAACCGGGCCGGACACCGGCCGTGGCGCCCCGGGCACGCACCGTCGGCAGCCTGGGGAGCACGGCGGTGGCGATGCCGGTGCGCTGCACGAACACCGACCGGCACGGTTCGACTCCGCACGACGAGGGGTCTCCGGCGATGCACGCGGTTGACCCGCGATCCTCTCACCCCGGTGGGGGACCGCATCAATTCAGGCGGGCCGCCGCGCGTCCACGAGGTCACGACTAGGCTGCCCGCTGGACGAGGGATAACTGCGGTCCGAATCGGTCCGGGTCAGCGGGCGACGCGCCGGAGCCGCGAAGGACCGCTTCGATTGAAACTTGGAGCTGCGTCCGTGTCCGTCACCGACGATCTTGCCCGCTTGACCACCAAGCGACTGCCCGCAGACTGGACCGAGTTGGACCAGCGCGCCGTGGACACGGTCCGGGTGCTGGCCGCCGACGCGGTCGAGAAATGCGGCAGCGGGCATCCAGGCACCGCCATGAGCCTGGCCCCCGCCGCCTACGCGCTGTTCCAGCGCGTCATGCGGCACGACCCCACCGACGCCGACTGGATCGGCCGCGACCGCTTCGTGCTGTCCGCCGGTCACTCCAGCCTGACGCTGTACCTCCAGCTGTTCCTGTCCGGGTACGGGCTGGAGCTGGACGACATCAAGGCCCTGCGCACCTGGGACTCCAAGACCCCCGGTCACCCGGAGTACTGGCACACGCCCGGCATCGAGACCACCACCGGCCCGCTGGGCCAGGGCCTCGCCAACGGCGTCGGCATGGCCATCGCCGCCCGCCGCGAGCGCGGCCTGCTGGATCCGGAGTCGGCACCGGGCGAGAGCCTGTTCGACCACCAGATCTACGTGATCGCCTCCGACGGCGACATCGAGGAGGGCGTCACCTCCGAGGCGTCGTCGCTGGCGGGAACCCAGCAGCTGGGCAACCTCACGGTGATCTACGACGCGAACGAGATCTCCATCGAGGACGACACCAAGATCGCGCTGTCCGAGGACACCGCGAAGCGCTACGAGGCCTACGGCTGGCACGTGGTGACCGTCGACGGCGGTGAGGACGTGGCCAGCATCCTCGACGCGCTGGACGCCGCCAAGGGCAAGCCCGACCAGCCGACGCTGATCGTGCTGCGCACCGTGATCGGCTTCCCGGCGCCGACGAAGATGAACACCGGCAAGGCGCACGGCGCCGCGCTGGGCGGCGACGAGATCGCCGGCATCAAGAACGCGCTGGGCTTCGACCCGGAGCAGACGTTCGAGATCTCGGACGAGGTCCTCGCGCACGCTCGCAAGGTCGTCGACCGCGGCCAGGCCGCGCACGCCGAGTGGCAGCAGCGTTACGACGAGTGGGCCGCGGCGAACCCGGAGCGCAAGGCGCTGCTGGAGCGCATCCGCGTCCGCGAGCTGCCCGCGGGCTGGCACGAGAAGCTGCCGACCTGGGAGGCCGACGGCAAGGGCGTCGCCACCCGCAAGGCCTCCGGTGAGGTGCTGTCCGCGCTCGCCGACGTGCTGCCGGAGCTGTGGGGCGGCTCCGCCGACCTGGCGGAGAGCAACAACACCACGATGAAGGGCGTCGACTCGTTCGGCCCCACCCAGATCTCCACGAACTCGTGGAACGCGCAGCCGTTCGGCCGGACGCTGCACTTCGGCGTCCGCGAGCACGCCATGGGCTCCATCCTCAACGGCATCGCGCTGCACGGCGGCACCCGCCCCTACGGCGGCACGTTCCTGATCTTCAGCGACTACATGCGGCCCGCGGTGCGGCTCGCCGCGCTGATGAAGGCCCCGACGATCTACGTGTGGACGCACGACTCGATCGGCCTGGGCGAGGACGGCCCGACGCACCAGCCGATCGAGCAGCTCTCCTCGCTGCGCGCCATCCCCGGCCTGTCGGTGGTCCGCCCCGCGGACGCGAACGAGACCTCGTTCGCGTGGAAGGCCGTGCTGGAGGACACCAGCGCCCCCGCCGGTCTGGCGCTGACCCGCCAGGGCGTGCCGACGCTGGAGGGCACCGACGCCGAGGGCGTCGCCAAGGGCGGCTACGTGCTGGCCGAGGCGTCCTCCGGCACGCCGGAGCTGGTGATCATCGCCACGGGTTCCGAGGTCCAGCTGGCCGTCGAGGCCAGGAAGGTCCTGGAGGCCGACGGCGTTGCCACCCGTGTGGTGTCGATGCCGTGCGTCGAGTGGTTCGACCGGCAGGACGTGTCCTACCGCAGGCAGGTGCTGCCGCCGTCGGTGCGCGCCCGCGTCTCCGTCGAAGCCGGCATCGCCCAGTCCTGGCACCGGTTCACCGGCGACTTCGGCGAGAACGTGTCGATCGAGCACTTCGGCGCCTCGGCGGACTACAAGACCCTGTTCGAGAAGTTCGGCTTCACCACGGAGGCGGTCGTCGACGCCGCCCGGCGGAGCCTGGAGAACGCGCGCTCGAACGCGTGAGTGGAGGTATTGCAGTGACGAACAACCAGAACCTCACCGCGCTCAGCCAGGCGGGCGTGGCGATCTGGCTGGACGACCTGTCCCGCCAGCGGATCACGTCCGGCAACCTGACCGAGCTGATCAACGACTACGCGGTCGTGGGTGTCACCAGCAACCCCACGATCTTCGCGAAGGCGCTGTCCAACGCGGCCGACTACAACGACCAGGTCCGCGAGCTCGCCGCCCGCGGCGCGGGCGTGGACGACACGGTCCGCGAGCTGACCACGAAGGACGTGCGCGACGCCGCCGACGTCTTCCGCAACGTCTACGAAGCGGGCGACGACGGCCGGGTCTCCCTGGAGGTCGACCCGCGGCTGGCCCACGACACCGACCGCACCGTCGCCGAGGCGCTCGAGCTGTGGAAGGCCGTCGACCGGCCGAACCTGATGGTCAAGATCCCGGCGACGGTCGAGGGCCTGCCCGCGATCACCCGGGTGCTGGCCGAGGGCGTCAGCGTGAACGTGACGCTGATCTTCTCCGTGGAGCGCTACCGGGACGTCATGGACGCCTACCTGGCGGGCCTGGAGCAGGCGAAGGCCAACGGCCACTCGCTGAGCTCCATCGCCTCGGTCGCCTCGTTCTTCGTGTCCCGGGTGGACACCGAGATCGACAAGCGGCTGGAGGGCATCGAAGGCGGCCAGGACCTGCAGGGCAAGGCGGCCATCGCCAACGCCCGGCTGGCCTACGCGGCTTACGAGGAGGTCTTCTCCTCGGACCGCTTCCAGGCGCTGGCCGCCGACGGTGCGAAGCCGCAGCGCCCGCTGTGGGCCTCCACCGGCGTGAAGGACCCGGCGTACTCCGACACCCGCTACGTCGACCAGCTGGTGGCGCCGAACACGGTGAACACCATGCCGGAGGCGACGCTGTTCGCCACCGCCGACCACGCGCAGGTCGAAGGTGACCAGGTCCGCGGCACCAAGGACGCCTCGCAGCAGGTGTTCGACGCGCTGACCGAGATCGGCATCGACCTCGACGACGTGTTCGCGGTGCTGGAGCGCGAAGGCGTGGAGAAGTTCGAGAAGTCCTGGGAGGAACTGCTCGACACCGTGCGCGAGCAGCTCGACCAGGCCAAGTAGGCGAACGGCCGTTCCACCGCGGGTGTGCCCCGCGCCCGCCCGGGGCACGCGACATTCCACGGAATTCGCGTGCCCCGGGTGCTGTGGCGGGTGGGCCCGGTCAGGCTCATCGGGGTAAGCCCGCGGCGGAGGCGTCCGGTCCGCCCACCGCCGACGTCGCCCATTCCCTAGACACGAGGAAGCAGATGGCAACCGAAACTTCAGTCGAGATCGCAGACGAAGGCCTGGCCGGGGAGGCTCGTGCGCTCGCCGAGCGGCTGGCCGCCGACGGCGCGGCGAGCGGTCTCGCCGCAGGCGACGCCACCCTGTGGGGCCCGGACGCCGAGAGCGAGGCGTCGATCCGGCTCTCCTGGACCACCCTGCACGAGACCTCCCGTCCGCTGCTGGCGGAGATCGCCGAGCTGCGCGCGGAACTGCACGCCGACGGCGTCGACCGGGTCGTGCTCGCCGGCATGGGCGGGTCCTCGCTCGCCCCCGAGGTGATCACCGCGACCGCGGGCGTGCCGCTGACCGTGCTGGACACCACCGACCCGGGTCAGGTCGGGGATGCGCTGTCCGGCGACCTGGACCGCACCGTGCTGGTGGTGTCGTCGAAGTCCGGCACCACCGTCGAGACCGACAGCCACCGCCGCATCTTCGAGGCCGCGTTCGCCGCGAACGGAATCGATCCGGCTACCCGCATCGTCGTGGTCACCGACCCCGGGTCACCGATGGAGACCGCGTCCCGCGAGGCCGGGTACCGGCGGGTCTTCACCGCCGACCCGAACGTGGGCGGCCGCTACTCGGCGCTGACCGCGTTCGGGCTGGTCCCGGCCGGGCTCGCCGGCGCCGACATCACCGCGCTGCTCGACGAGGCCGCCGGCGCGTTCGAACTGGTCCGGGCGGACTCCGCGGACAACCCGGCGGTGCGGCTGGCCGCGGCGTGGGGCGCGGCGCACGAGCGCGGTGCCGAGAAGCTGGTGCTCGCCGACGGCGGCTCCGGCATCCCCGGCTTCGGCGACTGGGCCGAGCAGCTCATCGCCGAGTCCACCGGCAAGCAGGGCACCGGCCTGCTGCCCGTGGTCGTGGAGAACCCGCAGGCCCCGGGCTTCGCCGACGCGGGACGCGACGCCACCACCATCGCCATCGGCGGCGCCGTCGACGGCGCGCAGCTGGTGACCTCCGGCCCGCTGGGCGCCCAGATCCTGCTGTGGGAGTTCGCCACCGCGCTGGTCGGCAGGCTGCTCGGCATCGACCCGTTCGACCAGCCCGACGTGGAGGCCGCGAAGAAGGCCGCCCGCGCGCTGCTCGACGGCCCCGACGGCGGCCCGGTGGTGACGCCGTCGCTGGTGTCCGGTTCCGTCGAGGTCTACGCCTCCGGTGACTGGCTCACCGCGGGCGTGGGCACGGTGGCCGAGGCGCTGCGCGCCTTCGTCAAGGCCGCGCCCGAGCACGGCTACCTGGCGGTGCAGGCCTACCTGGACCGCCTCGACGACGCCTCCGCCGCGCTGCTGCGCCCGGAGCTGGCCCGCCGCACCGGGCTGCAGACCACGTTCGGCTGGGGACCGCGCTTCCTGCACTCCACCGGCCAGTACCACAAGGGCGGCCACCAGAACGGCGCGTTCCTGCAGGTCACCGGCGAAGCCGAGGAGGACCTGCCGGTGCCGGAGCGGCCGTACGCGCTGGCGGGCCTGCAGCGCGCGCAGGCGCTCGGTGACGGCCAGGTGCTCGCCCAGCACGAGCGCCCGGTGCTGCGGCTGCACCTGACCGACCGGGCCGCCGGCCTGGTCGAACTGGTCAAGGCCGTTCAGGAACTGCACGACGAGAGGGGTGGGGCGTGAGCTCCAGAGACCTGCCGCGCAACCCGCTGCGGGACCCGCGCGACAAGCGGCTGCCGCGGATCGCCGGTCCGTCCGGCCTGACGATCTTCGGCGTGACCGGGGACCTGTCCCGCAAGAAGCTGATGCCCGCGATCTACGACCTGGCCAACCGGGGGCTGCTGCCGCCGGGGTTCGCCCTGACCGGCTTCGCCCGCCGGGACTGGGAGGACCAGGACTTCATGCAGGTCGTCTACGAGGCGGTCAAGGAGCACGCGCGCACGCCGTTCCACCAGTCCGTGTGGGACCGGCTGGCCGAGGGCATCCGCTTCGTGCCGGGCTCGTTCGACGACCCGGCCGCGTTCGACCGGCTCGCCGAGACCGTCAAGCAGCTCGACAAGGAGCGCGGGACCGGCGGCAACCACGCCTTCTACCTGTCGGTGCCGCCGTCGGCGTTCCCGACGGTGCTCACCCAGCTGTCCCGCTCCGGGCTGACCGACCAGTCCCCCGACCAGTGGCGCCGGGTGGTCATCGAGAAGCCGTTCGGGCACGACCTGGAGAGCGCCCAGCACCTCAACAAGATCGTCAACGAGGTGTTCCCCGAGGACTCGGTGTTCCGCATCGACCACTACCTCGGCAAGGAGACGGTGCAGAACATCCTGGCGCTGCGCTTCGCGAACCAGCTGTTCGAGCCGCTGTGGAACGCCCACTACGTCGACCACGTGCAGATCACGATGGCCGAGGACATCGGGCTCGGCGGCCGCGCCGGGTACTACGACGGCATCGGTGCGGCGCGCGACGTCATCCAGAACCACCTGCTGCAGCTGATGGCGCTGACCGCGATGGAGGAGCCCGTCAGCTTCTCCCCCGAGGACCTGCGCGCGGAGAAGCTGAAGGTGCTCTCGGCGACCAAGCCGGTCGGCCCGTTCAGCGAGACCACCGCCCGCGGGCAGTACACCGGTGGCTGGCAGGGCGGTTCGCTGGTGCCCGGCCTGCACGAGGAGGGCGGCTTCGCCGGCGACTCGACCACCGAGACCTACGCGGCGATCACCCTCGAGGTGGAGAGCCGCCGGTGGGCCGGGGTGCCGTTCTACCTGCGCACCGGCAAGCGCCTGGGCCGCCGCGTCACGGAGATCGCCGTGGTGTTCAAGCGCGCCCCGCACCTGCCGTTCGACGACACCATGACGGAGGAGCTGGGCCAGAACGCCCTGGTCGTCCGGGTGCAGCCGGACGAGGGCGTGACGATGCGCTTCGGCTCGAAGGTCCCGGGCACCTCGATGGAGGTGCGGGACGTGACGATGGACTTCGGCTACGGCCACGCGTTCACCGAATCCTCCCCGGAGGCCTACGAGCGGCTGATCCTGGACGTGCTGCTCGGTGAGCCGTCGCTGTTCCCGGTCAACGCCGAGGTGGAGCAGTCCTGGCGGATCCTCGACCCGGTGCTGGACTACTGGGCGGCGCACGGAGCGCCGGAGAACTACAAGGCCGGGACGTGGGGGCCGTCGACCGCGGACTCCATGATGACCCGCACCGGACGTGTCTGGAGGCGCCCGTGATCATCGACCTGCCGTCGACGACCACCTCGCAGGTCAACAAGAAGATGGTCGAGCTGCGCGAGACCGGCGGTGCCGTCGCGCTCGGCCGGGTGCTGACCCTGGTGATCGTCACCGGTGACGGCACCGAGACGGAGAAGGCCATCCAGGCCGCCAACGACGCCAGCCGGGAGCACCCCGCGCGGGTGATCGTGGTGGCCCGGGGCTCCAAGGAGGCCGCGCCGCGGCTGGACGCGCAGATCCGCATCGGCGGGGACGCGGGTGCCTCGGAGGTCGTGGTGCTGCGCCTGTACGGCGCGCTGGCCGACGAGGGCGCCGGTTCCGTGGTGCCGCTGCTGCTGCCGGACGCTCCGGTGGTGGCGTGGTGGCCGACCGAGGCCCCGGAGGTCCCGGCGAAGGACCCGATCGGGCTGCTCTCGCACCGCCGGATCACCGACGCGGCCGCGGAGCCGGACCCGATCGAGTTCCTGAAGACCCGCGTCGGCTCCTACGTGGAGGGCGACACGGACCTGTCCTGGACCCGGCTCACCTCGTGGCGCGCGATGCTCACCGCCGCGCTGGACCTGCCGCCGTACGAGGCGGTGACCAGCGCCGTCGTCACCGGTGCCGCGGACTCCCCGTCCACGGACCTGCTGGCGGCGTGGCTGGGCGCCTACCTGGAGGTGCCGGTGTACCGGGTGGAGCACCCGCGCGGACCGGGCATCGTCTCGGCCGAGCTGCGGCGGCCCTCCGGTTCGGTGAAGATCGTGCGTCCGGATGGCAAGGTCGGCACGCTGACCCAGCCGGGCCAGCCGGACCGGCGGCTCTCGCTGCACCGCCGCGAGGTGCGGGACTGCCTGGCCGAGGAGCTGCGCAGGCTCGACCCGGACGAGATCTACGAGATCACCCTCGGCGGGCTGGCCGGGATCCGGCGGGTGGACGAAGCCCCGCCCGCCGACGAGCAGGAACCGGCGCAGGCGGAGTCCGAGCCGGAGCAGGCGGAAGGCGAGGCATGAGCGGGCAGGAAGTCGTCGTGCACGGCGACGGCGAGGTCCTGGCGGCGGCCGCCGCCGCCAGGCTGATCACCCGGATCGTGGACGCGCAGGCCGCGCGCGGTTCGGCGTCGGTGGTGCTCACCGGCGGCCGCACCGGCATCGGCGTGCTGGAGCAGGTCCGGAACTCCCCCGCCCGGGACGCCGTGGACTGGGCGAACGTGGACGTGTACTGGGGCGACGAGCGGTTCCTGCCGGACGGCGACCCGGAGCGCAACGAGACCCAGGCGCGGGCGGCGCTGCTCGACCACGTGGCGGTGGACCCGGAGCGGGTGCACCCGATGGCCCCGTCCGGCGGGAAGTTCGGTGAGGACGCCGACGCGGCCGCCGCGCACTACGCGGAGCTGCTGGCCACGATGGCCGAGCCCGCCGTGGAGTTCCCGGTGCCACGCTTCGACGTGCTGCTGCTCGGCGTCGGCGAGGAGGGGCACACGGCTTCGCTGTTCCCCGACACGCCGTACGTGCGGGAGCAGGAGCGCGCGGTGGTGGGCGTGCACGACTGCCCGAAGCCGCCGCCGACGCGGATCTCGCTGACGCTGCCCGCGATCCGCGCGGCCGCCGAGGTGTGGCTGATGACCACGGGTGCGGCGAAGGCCGAGCCGGTGGCTGCCGCGCTGGGCGGTGCGGATCCGGTGGACATCCCGGCCGCGGGCGCGGTCGGGCTGGAACGCACCCTGTGGCTGCTGGATCCGTCGGCGGCGCCGCGAGGCTGAGCACCGCTGATCGAGCCCGGGCCGTCCGCTCCCCCTCGGAGCGGACGGCCCGTTCGCGTGAAGTGGCCTTTCGTTTTTCCGCAAAATTGGACCTTGGGGGCGTCCACTTCGGCGGCGCAGGATGAGCGCATGACCGAGCCGACCACCGCACCGCCGTTGTCCGCGACGCCCCGCACCTCGCTGGGCCGCAAGAAGGACCGGGCGCGTACCGACCGCGCCGACCTGCACGACGTCCTCGACGGGGCGCTGATCTGCCACCTCGGACTGGTCCTGGACGGACATCCGCAGGTGCTGCCCACCGGGTACGGGCGGGACGGCGACGTGCTGTACCTGCACGGCTCGACCGGGGCGCGCAGCGTGCTCGCGGCGAGCGGGGAACCGGAGGTGTGCGTCGCGGTCACCCTGCTGGACGGCGTCGTGTACTCCCGCACCATCAACGACCACTCGATGAACTACCGCAGCGCGGTGATCTACGGCAGGCCGCGGGCGGTGCTGGACCCGGCGGAGAAGCTGCACGGGCTGCGGGTGCTGTCCGAGCACCTGGCGCCGGGTTCGTGGGAGCACGCGCGGGAACCGGACGCGAAGGAGCTCGCGGGGGTGGCGGTGCTGGCGCTCTCGCTCGCGGAGGCCTCGGTGAAGGTCCGCTCGGGTCCGCCCACCGACGACCCGGCGGAGCACGGGGCGGGTGCCTGGGCCGGCGTGCTCCCGCTCCGCACCGAGTGGGGTGTTCCGGAGGCCGCCCCGGACCTCGCCGACGGCATTCCCACCCCGCCGCACATCACCGACCGCCGGAACCCCGCAGGCTGAGCGTCCACCGCGCCACGAACGAGCCTGTCGTCCTCCGGTCGGCGGCGACACCGCTGAGCCCGACCGGCCACTCGATCGACCGGCGCGGCCGCGAGCTCTCGGCCACCTCCTCGCGAGCACGGCGCCGTCGCCTGGAACCACCGGCCCCCCGCGGCGAGGACGCGGCCGAGGACCCACCGAGCCGCACGAGCCCGATCACGCCCGGCGGAGCCAGGTGTCGAAGTGGCGGTGCCGGAGCGCGTAGCGGCAGCGCAGCAGCCGCCACTGGCCGTACCCGGTGAACCCCGCGTGCTGCTCGGCGCGCGCCCCGGCCAGCAGCGCCCACGCCCCCACCGCCAGGTCGTCGGCGATGGCGTTGAGCCGGTAGCGGGCGAGGCGCTGCTGGTCGGGCCTGCCGTCGACGATCTCGGCGGCGCGCCGCCACTCGTCGTCGAGCTGGCAGGTCTCCACCAGCAGCGCCGCGATGTCGTGGTGCGGGTCGGCGTTGCCCGCGACGTCGAAGTCGACGAGCCGCACCTCCCCCGCCGCGCCGAGCAGCACGTTGGAGGGGCTGCCGTCCCGGTGGCAGGGCCGCGAGTCCCGGCCACCTGCGCGCAGCACCGCGCCGATCCGGCGCACCCGCTCCCGCATCCAGGTGAAGTCGACCGGCAACGGGACCTGCACGGCCGCGGCGGCCTCGGCCCACTGCTCGACGTCGTCGAACACGTCGCGGTCGACGGGCATCTTCGGCCCGCGGTGCAGCATCCGCTTCGCCGCGACGACCGCACCGAGCACGTCCGGTTCGCGCAGGTGGTGCGGCTGCAGCGCCTGGAACGTGGCGGGCAGGCGTTCATAGCCCACGGCTCCCACCTCGGCCGCGATGGCGCGGACGGCGGGCCCGACGCCGGTGGTGTGCGCGACGGCCGCGGATCCGGCGGCCCGCGCGGTGTCGACGAGGCCGGTGAGCGCGTCGGGCAGCACCGTCGCGAACCAGCCGTCCAGGTCACCGCCGAGGAACAGGCAGTCGTGCACGGCGGCCTGCCGGGTGCGGTCCAGCCGCGGCGGCACCGCCCGCTCGTACTCGACGTCGTGGCGTCCCGTCAGGGCGTGCAGCGCCCGCCGGGTACGCGGCTCCCGCGTGTCCGGACCGGCGCTCATCCGGCAGTGCTTCCCACTCCTCGGACGTTAGGAGCGGGAGGCGCCGGTCCTGCTACGCGCGCGTGTCCGGCGGGTCAACTGCCGCGGCGCAGATGTCCACCAGGTAACCGAACCGGACATCCGCCACCATCC
The DNA here is from genome assembly GCF_040643635.1 of Saccharopolyspora sp. NPDC047091. Lineage (NCBI taxonomy): Bacteria > Bacillati > Actinomycetota > Actinomycetes > Pseudonocardiales > Pseudonocardiaceae > Saccharopolyspora > Saccharopolyspora sp. NPDC047091. The sequence continues at coordinate 27,762 of NZ_JBEYUS010000035.1, read as the reverse complement.
GGGCGAGATCCGATGTCCGCCGCGTGTCCGGCCGCGCACCGGCACGCCGGCGACCTCGGCAGCACCGAGGTGAACGACCCATCAGCCCAGCAGGAGTGGGCGGGTGGGCCATTCACCCGGGTGAATCCGGCGTTCCGGGCTCGTTCACGGCTCGGCGAGGACGACGACCCCGTCGTGATCGCTGACCAGGTATTCGCCGGGCACGAACCGCACGCCGCCGAGCTCCACCGGCTCGTCGAGGACGCCGTCGCCGTTCTTGCTGCTCTTGCGCGGGTTCGAGCCGAGCGCCTTGACCCCGAAGTCCATGCCCGCCAGCACCGCGGTGTCGCGCACCGCGCCGTTCACGACGATGCCGGTCCAGCCGTTGGACCGGCCGAGCTCCGCGATCAGGTCCCCGACGAGCGCGGTGTGCACCGATCCGGCGCCGTCGATCACCAGCACCTGCCCGTCGCCCGGTTCGGACAGCACCTTCTTGAGCAGCGCGTTGTCCTGGAAGCAGGTGACCGTGCGGATGCGTCCGGCGAACACCTCGCGGCCGCCGTACTGCCGGAACTGCACGTCGCAGCTGCGGATGGCCGGGCCTTCGCGGTCCGCGAGGTCGGCGGTCGACAGGTCCATCGCAATCTCCTCGGCTGGGCCTGCGGCGCTCGCGGCGCCGCACCTTCCCGGGCGCCGAGCCGGCGCGGGCGGCAGCGCCCGGAGCATGATCCGGCGAGCGTATCCGCGGATCAGCGCGCGATGCGGGTTCGGGCGAGCAACGCCACAGCGCTCAGGCGGGAACGGGCGCGGTCCCGTCGTGCTGCGCGCGCAGCCAGCCGCACCATTCGGCGAATCCTTCACCGCGTTTCGCGGACAACCGCACCACCCGGATCCGCGGATTGATGCGCTGCGCGTGCGCGATGAATCGGTCCACGTCGAAATCGAGGTGCGGCAGCAGATCCACCTTGTTCAGCAGCACCAGATCGGTGCTGCGGAATACGTGCGGATATTTCAGCGGTTTGTCCTCGCCCTCGGTGACCGAGGCGATGAGCACCCGGTGGTGCTCACCGAGGTCGAACAGCGCGGGCGCGGCGAGATTGCCGATGTTCTCGATGAACACCATGGATCGCCCGGCCGGTTGCAGGGAACGCAATCCTTCGTCGACCATGTCGGCGTCGAGGTGCCCGCCGGAACCGGTGTTGATCTGCACCACGCGGCAGCCCGCGGCGCGCAGCCGGTCGGCGTCGAGGTGGGTCTCCTGGTCGCCTTCGATGGCCGAGATCGACATGGTCGAGCCGAGCTCGCGCAGCGTGCGCTCCAGCAGCGTGGTCTTCCCGGAGCCGGGCGAACTCATCAGGTTCAGCGCGAGAATCCTGCGCCGTGCCAACGAGTTCCGCGTCCGCTCCGCCTGCGCGTCGGAGATCCGCTGCCGGGGGACCGCACCGTCCGAAGCGGACGGTCCTTCGTGGCCGCACGGTTCGGGGAAGTCCGGCCCCGACACCCGGACCCCGGCGCGGCCCGCTGCTGCGTACCCACCGCGCATGATCTCTCGCACCTCCAGCTGTGGCGTCCGGGCGGATTCCGGCTGATCCGTCCAGGCGCGGTAAAGATCATCTCATCGTCGCAGAGAACCGTTCGGTTCTCCATACCGGAATGGCCCGCGAAACGCACTCCGCACGCACATCACGCGGATAGAGCAATGCGCACGGCATCGCCGGAAACGGTCAGTGACCTGGCGGCGAGCCGGAACCGCGCTTTCCCGTTCCGCTCCCCCGCCGGCGCCGTCGAATGGTTCGGCGCACCGCGGCGGATCCCCCGACATCCGACCACCGCCGATGGGCGGCGCGCATTCGTCGCGGAACGCGCGCACGACCCGGCCCCCAGCGCAATTCCCACCGGCCCCGGCACGCACGCCCTCCCCCGGAACGGGGCAACCGCGCCCGCGCGGGGCGGCTGCTCTCGGACGACACCATGCGGGCCTGCTTCCTGCGACGACGCCGTGCTGCGGTGCGCCCCAAGCTACGACCGGGCCGCGACGGCCCACAACTCGATGTTCCGGCCCGGAGGACGAACGAAGGCGGGCCGGAGAGGTCTCCGGCCCGCCCGCGGTGGACTCGCCGTCAGCGCCCCTGGCGCTTCTTCAGCTTCGTCAACGCCTCTTCGAGGATGGCCATGCCGTCGGAGTCGCTGCGCCGCTCCTTGACGTACGCCAAGTGGCTCTTGTACGGCTCGTTGCGCCGCGCCTCCGGCGGGCTCTGCTCGTCCTGGCCCGCGGGCAGCCCGCAGCGGGGGCAGTCCCACTGGTCCGGCACCTCGGCGTCCATCGAGAAGAACGGCCGCGTGTGGTGGCCGTTGGCGCACCAGTAGTCGACCCGCCTGCGCGGTGCCGACTCGCCCCGCTCCGATTCGCCCATCGGGCCCGCGCCGACGCGCGTGCCTCGGATCGCGTTACCGCCAGTCATGCACTCTCACCCACCAAGCCGCACGGAGGACCGGCCGCACCGGCCGGCCGCTGTTGGTCAACCGCTGCCAGCTCGCCGGACCGTCAACCGATCTTGATCAGCAGCCCGGTACCGATGATGCAGATCACCCAGACCGCGATGACCACGATCGTGATCCGGTCCAGGTTCTTCTCCGCCACGCTGGAACCGGACAGGCTCGACTGCATGCCGCCGCCGAAGAGCGAGGAGAGCCCGCCGCCCTTGGCCCGGTGCAGCAGGACCAGCAGCACCAGCAGCACGCTCGTCAGGATCAGGCCGATCTGCAGGATTAGATTCATCACGTCCTCGTTCACACAGCGGTTCGCCACCGAGAGTACCGGTTGGCGTTCGTCCGGTGGACCGCCGTCCGCCTTAGCGCCGGTGTTCCCCCGGGTTCGGTGGGTGCACCGCCCCGGCCGACGAGGTCGCGCGGCCGGGGCGGTCGCGGTGCCGGCCCGTGCGGACCGGCCTGCGGATCACGGCAGCGGGCCGCCCGCCGCCATGGCGCTGAGCTTGGTGAACTCGTCGCCGTTGAGGCTCGCGCCGCCGACGAGCGCGCCGTCGACGTCGCTCTGCGCGATCAGCTCACCGATGTTGCTGGACTTGACCGAGCCGCCGTAGAGCACCCGCACCTCGTCGGCGATCTCCTTGCCGTACTTCTCGGCCAGCGCCACGCGCAGGGCCGCGCACACCTCCTGCGCGTCGGCGGCGGTGGCGACCTTGCCGGTGCCGATGGCCCACACCGGCTCGTAGGCGACGACGACCGAGCGAACCTGCTCGGCCTTGAGGCCCTTCAGCGCGTTGATCAGCTGGGTGGTGCAGTGCTCGACGTGCCCGCCGGATTCGCGGACGTCGAGCTGCTCGCCGACGCACAGGATCGGGGACATGCCGTTCTTCAGGGTGGCCCGCACCTTGCGGCCGACGACCTCGTCGGTCTCCGCGTGGTACTCGCGGCGCTCGGAGTGGCCGACGACCACGTAGCTGCAGCCGAGCTTGGCGAGCATCGGCCCGGACACGTCACCGGTGTAGGCGCCGGAGTCGTGCTCGGAGACGTCCTGCGCGCCGTGCTTGAGCAGCAGCTTGTCGCCGTCGATCAGGGTCTGCACGCTGCGGATGTCGGTGAACGGCGGGATGACCGCCACCTCGACCTTCGCGAAGTACTTCTCGGGCAGCGCGAAGGCGACCTTCTGCACCAGGGCGATCGCTTCCAGGTGGTTCAGGTTCATCTTCCAGTTGCCCGCGATCAGCGGAGTCCTGGCCATGCGGAGTCCTTTCCTGCGGCGAAGCCGCTAGTCACCACGTCCGGAGGTTCGGGCGCTCAGGCTTCGCCTTCGAGGACCGCGACCCCGGGCAGGTCCTTGCCTTCGAGGAATTCCAGCGACGCGCCACCACCGGTGGAGATGTGCGAGAACCCGTCCTCGGGGAGGCCGAGGGTGCGGACCGCGGCCGCGGAGTCGCCGCCGCCGACGACGCTGAACGCGTCGGAGTCGACGATGGCCTGCGCGACGCCCCGGGTGCCCGCGGCGAACGCCTCGAACTCGAAGACGCCGGCGGGGCCGTTCCAGAACACGGTGCCCGCGGTGCGCAGCGCGTCGGCGAACAGCTCGACGCTGCGCGGGCCGATGTCCAGGCCCATCCAGCCTTCCGGGATGGCGTCGGCTTCGACGACCTGGGTGTTCGCGTCGGCGGCGAAGGCGTCGGCGACGACCACGTCGACGGGCAGCACCAGCTTGTCGCCGTGCTTCGCGAGCAGGTCGCGGGTGGCGTCGAGCTGGTCGTTCTGCAGCAGCGAGGAACCGACCTGGTGGCCCTGCGCGGCCAGGAAGGTGTAGGCCATGCCGCCGCCGATGAGCAGCTTGTCGACCTTCGGCAGCAGCGCTTCGATCACGCCGAACTTGTCGGAGACCTTGGAGCCGCCGAGCACCACGACGTAGGGCCGCCGCGGGTCGCCGACGAGGGTGCGCAGCACGTCCACTTCGGACAGCACGAGGCCGCCCGCGTAGCCCGGCAGCAGCTTCGCCACGTCGTAGACGGAGGCCTGCTTGCGGTGCACCACGCCGAATCCGTCCGAGACGAACGCCGCGCCGTCGCCGACCAGGTCGGCCAGTTCGCGGGCGAACGCGCCGCGCTCGGCTTCGTCCTTGCTGGTCTCGCGCGGGTCGAACCGCACGTTCTCCAGCAGCGCCACCGAACCGTCGGCCAGCGCGTCCACGGTGGACCGGGCCGACGCGCCGGTGACGTCCTCGGCGACGGCGACCTCGGTGCCCAGCAGCTCACCGAGCCTGCGCGCCACGGGGGCGAGGGAGAACTGCGGGTCCGGCTCGCCCTTGGGGCGGCCGAGGTGGGCGGTCACCACGACCTGCGCACCGGCCCCGGTCAGCTTCTCGATCGTCGGCAGCGAGGCCCGCACCCGGCCGTCGTCGGTGATCCTGTCGCCGTCCAGCGGAACGTTGAGGTCGGCGCGCAGCAGCACGCGTCGCCCCCGGACTCCTTCGGACAGCAGATCGTCGAGGTTCTTCACGTCTGCTCCTCATGTGAAAGAGAAGGCCCGCACGAGCACGGCTCATGCGGGACCTTCAACAAGCTTCCGACCATCCGAACTCGTGAGCTCGCCGTCCAGACGTCCGACCGCTGGCGACCATCGTCCTGTCAGCGGCGAAGCCGATGAGCAGTGACCACGCACGCAGCAGGACCACCCGCGGGTTCTCAGCGGGCCTCTCGCGAGGACGGCTTTTTCCCTCGTGGCGGAGCCACTTGGGAAAAAGATCCCGCAGCGAGAGGCCCACTGAGGTTCCGCTACCCGAGCTCAGAGCAGAACGAGCCCGTCAGGCCAGCTTCGCCCCGACCAAAGCGGAAAGGTCGGCGAGGCGGTTGGAGTAGCCCCACTCGTTGTCGTACCAGCCGACGATCTTGACCTGGTCGCCGATGACCTTGGTCAGCGGCGCGTCGAAGACCGTGGAGGCCGGGTCGGTGACGATGTCGCTGGAGACGATCGGGTCCTCGCTGTAGCGCAGCACGCCCTTGAGCGGGCCCGAGCCCGCAGCGGCGCGGAACGCGGCGTTGACCTCCTCGACGGAGGTCTCCTTGCCGAGGGTCGCGGTGAGGTCGGTGACCGAGCCGGTCGGCACCGGCACGCGCATGGCGTAGCCGTCGAGCTTGCCGTTGAGCTCGGGCAGCACCAGACCGATGGCCTTGGCCGCACCGGTGCTGGTGGGCACCACGTTGATCGCGGCACCGCGGGCGCGGCGCAGGTCCTTGTGCGGGCCGTCCTGCAGGTTCTGGTCCGCGGTGTAGGCGTGCACCGTGGTCATCAGACCGCGCTGGATGCCGAAGGTGTCGTCGAGCACCTTGACCATGGGGGCCAGGCAGTTCGTGGTGCAGGACGCGTTGGAGATGATCGTCTGCGAGCCGTCGTACTTGTCGTCGTTGACGCCGAGCACCACGGTCAGGTCCTCGCCCTTGGCGGGCGCGGAGATGATGACCTTCTTGGCGCCGCCCTCGTCGACGTGCTTGCGGGCGTCCGCGGCGTTGGTGAAGAAGCCGGTGGACTCGACGACCACGTCCACGCCCAGGTCGCCCCAGGGCAGCTTGCCCGGGTCGCGCTCGGCCAGGATCTTGATCTGCTTGCCGCCCACCTCGATGCCTTCGCCGGTGACCTTCACGTCCTGCTCGAGGCGCCCGAGGACGCTGTCGTACTTGAGCAGGTGGGCCATCGTCGCGACATCGCCCAGGTCGTTGGCGGCCACGATCTCGATGTCGTGGTCGCTGGCGGTCGCAGCCCGCCAGAAGTTCCGCCCGATGCGGCCGAAGCCGTTGATCCCTACGCGAACGGTCACGCCTATCTCCTCGTGACTGACCCTGCCGCCTCGACGCGACGGGTGAGCGGTTGGTGGATTCCTCAGCACCCTATCTGTCCGCGCCAACTGCGCAGACGACCGGGCGCGCGCCTTCCGGAACAATCATGGCGCAGCTCGCCGCGCCGCGGTGGATGATCACCCGCTCGTGCCGCGATATCTGCCTTTCGGGTGCCCCGACGTGCTGCATCCGCCGGTTGACCGATCTTGAGCGGGCTCTCGAGAATGTGCGGGGCCGTCGTGATCGACGTCTCTGCACCGGTACCGCCTGCGCGGCGCGACCTGCGGGGCGCGGCGGCCGGTGGAGGTCCCGGCACCCGGCCGGGCCCGACCTGAGGGAGGAGCGCGCGATGGCGCTGCCCGGACGATCGCGGAACGGGACGAGGACGGGATCGGCACCGCGCCGGCGGGGCCGGTTGGCCGCGGCGGCGCTGGCCGCGGGGATCGGCTTGACCGGCCTGGCCACCGCCCCCGCCGGGGCGGACGTCCCGCCGCCGGAAGACGGCTGGACGCTGACCTTCGGCGACGACTTCACCGGCGCGGCCGGGTCGGCGCCCGGCGATGACTGGCAGGTGGACACCGGCCGCGGCTATCCGGGCGGACCGGACGGCTGGGGCACCGGCGAGGTGCAGAACTACACCGCCGATCCGGAGAACCTGCAGCAGGACGGCGACGGCAACCTGGTGATCACCCCGCGCCGGGACGAGTCCGGGGGCTGGACGTCCGCGCGGATCGAGACCCGGCGCGGCGATTTCAAGGCCGCCGAGGGCGGGGTGCTGCGCATCGAAGGCCGCGTCCGGATGCCGGACGTGGCCGCGGACCGCGCGCTGGGCTACTGGCCCGCGTTCTGGGCGCTGGGGTCGCCGTACCGCGAGGACCTGTGGAGCTGGCCCGGCATCGGCGAGTTCGACATCATGGAGAACGTCAACGCCGAGAACCGCGTGTACGGGGTGCTGCACTGCGACGTCTCCCCCGGCGGCTCCTGCGACGAGACGGACGGGCTGGCCGCGAACCGGGAGTGCCCGGACAGCACCTGCCAGGAGGCGTTCCACACCTACCGGTTCGAGTGGGACCGCAGCGGCGAGGTCGAGGAGCTGCGCTGGTACGTGGACGGGCAGCAGTACCACTCGGTGCGCGAGTCCGATGTGGACCCGGCGGCGTGGCAGAACATGACCTCGCACGACGGGTACTTCGTGCTGCTCAACGTCGCGGTCGGCGGCCAGTTCCCGGACAAGAACTCCGGGATCACCACGCCGACCGAGGCGACCGAGCCGGGGCACCCGATGCTCGTCGACTACGTCGCCGTCTACAACAGGTGATCCGCGCGCGAACGGCCCCTCCGCACCGGAGGGGCCGTTCGGCCGTCAGACCTCGGCTTCGAGCAGTTCCGAGGTGACCGCGGACTCGGTGTCGGGGAGGTTGAGCTCCCTGGCCCGCTTGTCGGCCATCGCCAGCAGCCTGCGGATCCGCCCGGCCACCGCGTCCTTGGTCATCGGCGGGTCGGCGAGCTGGCCCAGCTCCTCCAGCGACGCCTGCCGGTGCGCGAGCCGCAGCCGCCCGGCCACCAGCAGGTGATCCGGCGCGGTGGGTCCGAGCAGGTCCAGCGCGCGCTGCACGCGGGCGGCCGCGGCGACCGCGGCGCGCGCCGAGCGGCGCAGGTTCGCGTCGTCGAAGTTCGCCAGCCGGTTCGCGGTGGCCCGCACCTCGCGGCGCATCCGCCGCTCTTCCCAGGACAGCACGCTGGAGTGCGCGCCGAGCTTGGTCAGCAGCGCGCCGATGGCGTCGCCGTCGCGGACCACGACGCGGTCGGCGCCGCGGACCTCGCGGGACTTGGCCTGCACGCCGAGCCGCCGGGCCGCCCCGACCAGGGCGAGCGCCGCCTCCGGTCCCGGGCAGGTGACCTCCAGCGCGGAGGACCGGCCGGGTTCGGTGAGCGAGCCGTGCGCGAGGAAGGCCCCGCGCCACGCCGATTCGGAGTCGCAGGAGCCGCCGGAGACGACGTGCGCGGGCAGGCCGCGCACGGGTCGTCCGCGCGGGTCGAGCAACCCGGTCTGCCGGGCGAGGCTCTCGCCGTCCTTGACGACGCGCACCACGTAGCGGGTGCCCTTGCGCAGCCCGCCGGAGGTGATCATGTGCACGTCGGAGGTGTGCCCGAACAGCTCGTGCACCTCCTTGCGCAGCCTGCGCGCCGAGGAACCGCTGTCCAGCTCTGCTTCCACCACGACCCGGCCGCCGACGATGTGCAGCCCGCCCGCGAACCGCAGCAGTGAGGAGACCTCGGATCTGCGGCAGCAGGTCTTGGTCACCGGCAACCGGCTCAGTTCGTCTTTGACCGCCGCGGTCATCGCCACCGGTCAGTCCTCCTCTCCAGCGCGGCCGCCAGGCTCGCCGCGAGCGCCTCCGGGTCGTGCCTGCCCGGCGCGGCGGGCGAGGCGACAGTGTCGAGCAGAGTTTGCGCACCCAGCCCGGCAGCCGCAGCACGAAGCCGATCAGGTGTCGGCACCGATCCGGCGTCCGCGAGAACCGCGTCCACGGACAATCGCGGTGCGTGCTGCGAGAGTACGTCGAGATGTTGCTCCGGGGAGAAACCCGCTGTTTCGCCCGGTTGTGGGACGAGGTTGAGCACCACCACGCGCCGCGCGCTCGTGGTCACCAGCGCCTCGTGCAGCTCCGGAACCAGCAGGTGCGGCAGCACGCTGGTGAACCAGGAACCGGGGCCGAGCAGCACCACGTCCGCGTCCAGCACCGCGCGCACCGCGTGCGGGCAGGCCTGCGGGGTGTGCTGCTCGCCGTTCGCCGCCGCGAGCCGCACCTTCTTCACCCGGCCCGGGGTGCTGGCGATGGCGACCTGGCCGCGGATGGTGCGCACCGAGTCCGGGTCCGCGTCCAGGCCCACCACCTCGGCCTCCATGTCGAGCGGTTCACCGGACATCGGCAGCACCCGGCCGCGGGCGCCGACCAGGCGGCAGGCCTCGTCGAGCACCGCGACCGGGTCGCCGACCACGTCGAGCAGCCCGGCCAGCAGCAGGTTCCCGACGGCGTGCCCGGCCAGCGCCCCGTTGCCGCCGAAGCGGTGCTGGAACACCTGCGCCCAGCGCTGCCCGTTCTCGTCCGGCGCGGCCAGCGCGGCCAGCGCCTTGCGCAGGTCGCCGGGCGGCAGCATGCCGAGTTCGCGGCGCAGCCGCCCGGAAGAACCGCCGTCGTCGGCGACGGTGACCACGGCGGTGACGTCCGGGGTGAGCCGGGTCAGCGCGGCGAGCGTGACCTGCAGGCCGTGCCCCCCGCCGAGCGCGACCGCGCGCAGCGGGCGCTCGGCGGGGTCGTGCGGTGGTGCGGCCGGGCTCACTCGCGCCCCAGGTCCCGGTGGACGGTCTTGACCATCATCCCTTCGTCGTCGGCGAGCCTGCGGGCCATCTCCTCGACGAGGGCGACGCTGCGGTGCTTGCCGCCGGTGCAGCCCAGCGCCAGCGTCAGGTACCGCTTGCCCTCCCGGTGGTAGCCGGCGCCGACCAGCCGCAGCAGTCCCTGGTAGCTCTCCAGGAACTCCTCGGCACCTTCTTGGCCGAGCACGTAGTTGCGGACCTCCTCGTCGAGGCCGTTGAACTCGCGCAGCTCCGGGATCCAGAACGGGTTCGGCAGGAACCGGCAGTCCATCACCAGATCCGCGTCCATCGGCAGCCCGTACTTGTAGCCGAAGGACAGCACGGTCACCCGGGTGCGGGTCTCGGCCTCGGTGCCGAACGCGTCCTCGATCTTGGTGCGCAGCTGGTGCACGGACAGCCCGGTGGTGTCCACCACCAGGTCGGCCTCGGAGCGCAGCCGGGACAGCAGCGCGCGCTCGTTGGCGATGCCGTCGGCGAGCCGCCCTTCGCCCTGCAGCGGGTGGCCGCGGCGCACCTGCTCGAAGCGGCGGATCAGGACCTCGTCGGTGGCCTCCAGGAACAGCACCTTCGGCTTGTAGCCGCGGGCGTCCAGGTCCTTGATGACCGATCCGAGGTCCTCGGTGAACGCGCGGCTGCGCACGTCCATCACGACCGCGACGCGGGTGATCGCGCCGCTGGAACGCGCCCCCAGCTCCACCATCGTCGCGATCAGTTCGGGGGGCAGGTTGTCCACGACGAACCAGCCCAGGTCCTCCAGGCATTTGGCGGCGGTGCTGCGCCCGGCGCCGGAAAGGCCGCTGACGACGGCGACCTCGATGCCCGACTTCTCCTCGCTCACTGATTCTCCCCTTCAGTGCTGGTGTCTCCCCCGCCTGCCCCGGCCGCCTCAGCGGCGAGGGCCGCGCACACGGTCTCGGCGGTACTCCTGCCGAAGCCGGGTACCGCCATGATGTCCTCGATCCTCGCCTGCTTGAGCTTGCGCACCGAACCGAAGTGCTTCAGCAGGGCGGTCTTCCGGGCCTCCCCAAGCCCGGGGACCGAATCGAGCACGGACCGGCTGAGCCGCTTGGAGCGCTTCTGCCGGTGGTAGGTGATCGCGAACCGGTGCGCTTCGTCGCGCACCCGTTGCAACAGGTACAGCGCCTCGCTGGTGCGGGGCAGGATGACCGGATCGGGCTCGTTGGGCAGCCACACCTCTTCGAGGCGCTTGGCCAGTCCGATCACGGCGACGTCGGTGACGCCGAGGTCGGCGAGCGCGTCGGCGGCGGCGTTGGCCTGCGGCGCACCGCCGTCGATGACCAGCAGGTTCGGCGGGTAGGCGAATTTGCGGGGGCGGCCGGTCTCCGGGTCGATGCCGGGGGCGGGGCCGTCGAGGTCGGCGAGCTCGCCGGAAGCGGCTCGGACGTCCACTTCGGACTCGGCGGTGCGCTCGGCGCGCTGGTCCGCGGCACCGGGTTCCGCGGCGCCGGGACCTGCCGTGCCGGAACCCGCGGTGTCGGATGCCCCTGTGCCGGAACCCGCGTTGCCGGAACCCGCCGTGCCGGAACCTGCGATGCCGGAACCCGCCGTGCCGGAACCTGGGGCGCCGGACGCTCCCGCGTCGGCCTCCCCCGCGGCAGGCCGCCCGGCACCGGTCCCCTCAGTGCCCGTTTCCTTGAGGTAGCGGGCGAACCGGCGGCGCACCACCTCGTCGATGGAGCCCACGTCGCCGCCCTCGGCGCCTTCGCGCACCGAGAACCGGCGGTACTCGGACTTGCGCGGCACCCCGTCCTCGAACACCACCAGCGAGGCCACCACGTCGCTGCCCTGCACGTGGCTGACGTCGACGCACTCGATGCGCAGCGGCGCCGTGTCCAGCTCCAGCGTCTCCTGCAGCTCCTGCAGCGCCGCCGAGCGGGCGGTGAGGTCACCGGCGCGGCGCAGCTTGTACTGGGTGAACGCCTCCTTGGCGTTGCGCTCGACGGTCTCCATCAAGGTCCGCTTGTCGCCGCGCTGCGGCACCCGCAGGTCCACCCGGCTGCCGCGCAGCTCGCCGAGCCACTGCCCCAGCGCCTCCGCGTCCTCGGGGACCTCCGGCACCAGCACCTCGCGCGGGACCGGGGTGCCGCCCGCGTCGGCCTGGTCGGCCAGCGCCGCCTGCTCCCCGTAGAACTGGGTGAGGAACCGGCCGGTGAGCTCCGCGAGCTCGGTCTCGGCCTCCAGGTCGATGACCCAGCCGCGCTGGCCGCGCACCCGCCCGCCGCGGATGTGGAAGACCTGCACGGCGGCGGCGAGCTCGTCCTTCGCGAACGCGATCACGTCGGCGTCGGTGCCGTCGCCGAGCACCACCGCCTGCTTCTCCATGGCGCGGCGCAGCGCTTCCAGATCGTCGCGCAGCCGGGCGGCCCGCTCGAACTCCAGCTCGGCGGACGCCTCCTTCATCTCGCGGTCCAGCTTGCGCATCAGGGTGTCGGTGCGGCCGCTGAGGAAATCGCAGAAGTCGTCCACGATGGACCGGTGCTCCGCGGCGTCGACCCGGCCCACGCAGGGCGCCGAGCACTTGCCGATGTAGCCGAGCAGGCAGGGCCGCCCGATCTGGCCGTGCCGCTTGAACACCCCGCTGGAACAGGTGCGGGCGGGGAACACGCGCAGCAGCGTGTCCAGCGTGTCCCGGATCGCCCACGCGTGCGCGTACGGACCGAAGTAGCGCACGCCCTTGCGGCGCGGGCCGCGGTAGACGTGCAGCCGCGGGTACTCCTCGTGCAGGGTCACCGCCAGCACGGGGTAGGACTTGTCGTCCCGGTAGCGCACGTTGAACCGCGGGTCGTACTCCTTGATCCAGGAGTACTCCAGCTGCAGCGCCTCCACCTCGGTGCCGACGACGGTCCAGCGCACGCCGGTGGCGGTGGTGACCATCCGCCGGGTGCGCGGGTGCAGCCCGGAGAGGTCGGCGAAGTAGTTCGCCAGCCTGCTGCGCAGGCTCTTCGCCTTGCCGACGTAGATGATCCGCCCCTCGGCGTCGTGGAAGCGGTACACGCCGGGGGCGTCCGGAATCGTTCCGGGTGCTGGGCGGTACGTCGACGGGTCGGCCACGGCTCCACCCTACGTGCGCGACCGACACTCCCCGTCACGGCATCGGCGCCCGTGCGGGGACCTTCGCCCCTTGGTGATGCCGCCGTCACGCGGTGTCCTGGGAGGCCCGCCGGGTCGGCCCGGGGGCGTGCGCGGCGACGAGGAGATGATCACCGATGGCGCAGGTCGGGCACGGCGGTGCGCACGCCGTGCGCCGCACCGGCGGTGCCCGGGTGCGCGGGCCGGCGCGGTTCGCCGGGATCATGCTGGTGCTGGTGGGCGCGTTCCACCTGGCCGTCGCGGTGGCCACGGTCGCCGCGGACCTGTTCCTCGTGGTGCTGGGCAGCTACGTGTTCGGCTACGACGTGGCGACGTGGGGCTGGCTGCACCTCGTGCTGGCGGTGCTGGTGGCGGCCACCGGGATCGGGCTGCTCGCGGGCGGGCGCCCATCCCGGCCCGCGGCACTGACCGCCGCGGTGCTCAGCGCGGTGGCCGGGTTCCTGTTCGTGCCCTACCAGCCGCTGTGGTCCCTGCTGATCATCGCGGGTGATGTGGCGGTCCTGTGGTCGCTGACCGGGAACCACCCGGCCGACGCTCCCTGAATCTCCGGCCCCGCCCGCGGCGGGACCGGAGCGGAGCTCACAGCGGGTGCGGGAGCCGGTCGTGCACCGGCAGCAGCCCGAACGGCTTCGACGGCAGGGTCTGGTACCAGTAGGCGACCGAGGAGACGTCGTCGGAGCGCTTGTTGGCGTGCCCGTGCTCGATGCTCACCTCGATCGACGAGTCGAAGGTGATCGGGTCCTCCACGTGGAACCGGTAGTAGGACACCTGCCCGCTCCAGTTCCGCCCGCCCGGCAGCGTGAGCCCGTGGTACGGCGCGTGGTACGGCTGGCTGGGACACCAGGCGGTGTTGAAGTAGTCCTCGGTGCCGGTGCCGTGCAACCGGGGCGGCCACGGCTCACCGTCGATGAAGATCATGTCATCGCCTTCGCCGTACCAGTTCCAGTCGGTGGTGGAGCGCAGGTTGTGCACGTTGAGCACCGAACCGACGTAGTGCCCGCGGCCCTCGGCCTGCAGGATCACGTAGTTGCCCGCCCCGTCGAGGTTGGTGCCGCCGAACAGGAACTCGTCGTTGGTCTGGTCGCCCTGCTCGACGCCGTCGGTGGGGTCCTCGCGGCGCCACTGGGCGTGGAAGTAGCCGAGGTCCGGGTCGGCCTGCTGGTACTGCTCGTAGTCGACGTAGTAGTAGAAGATCACCGTTTTGAGGCTGAGCTCGCTGATCAGCTCGAACCGGGCGCCTTCGGCGAAGGGCATGGCGAACCAGCAGTTGAAGCCCTTGCCGTCCTGCGGGCTCATCTGCAGCGGCGCGGACACGAAGTTCTCGGTGCGGCCGTGGCCCATGCCGAAGAAGTCGCCGAGCGGGACCAGCACGCTCGGGTGCGAGGCGTCGTCCCAGGTGATCTTGAGGACGAGCCTGCGCAGGTAGTCGCCCTCCACCTCGGGCCGGTGCGGCCCGTCCTCGACGGCGACCGTGCACCAGATGTGGGTCACCGCACCGGGGCCGGTGAGCCGGGCGAGCTCGCGGCTCTCGCCGGGTTCGAGCCGGATGTTGTCGTCGTTGCCCCCGGTCCGGTCCCAGCTGGAGACCCGCCCCCGCTTGGACTGCCGCAGTCGCGGCAGATCCCGCAGGCTGCTCCCGAACGTCCCGTAACCCGACATGCACCCCTCCCAGTTCGCGTGCTGGACCGGTGATCCCCGCCCCCGGAGAGTCAACGTTCCGCGACCCGTTCGTGTCGAGATCATTCATCCGATCGGCATTTCCCAAGATCACCGTTTCCAGCGGGCGGAGTCCGGCGCGGCCGATCCTCGGTGCGGGAGGTGTAGCGCATGATCCAGTGGTCCCGTTCCGGGTCGTGGAGCACCTCGACGCCGAATTCGGTCCAGCCCCGGACGGGGTGGCGCACGGTCTTGACCGCGGACCGCCCCGCGTCGACCTCGCCCCGCGCCCAGTGCTCGCGGAAGGCCGGGCTGGTCGCGGTCAGTTCGGCGAACACGGCGCGGAGGTAGGGGTCGCCGGGATACCGGCTCAGCGCCGCGCGGAACTCGGCCGCCGCGAGGCGGGAGAACAACGCGGCGCCCTCCTCGCCGAGGAGTTCGGGCAGCGCTGGGCTGGTGAACGCCTGGTAGGCGATGTTGCACCCGGGCCTGCCGCTGCCCAGCAGCGGTCCCAGCAGTTCCGCGGCGGCCTCGTTGCGGGCCAGCAGGTCCAGGCGGCCGTCGTGCACGGTGACCGGCATCGTCGCGTCCAGCCCGCGCAGCAGCCGCAGGAGACCGGGGCGGACCACGTCGCCGGGGGAACTCGGACCGGCCGGAACCGCACCGCCCAACCGGAAGAGGTGGTCCCGCTCGGCGGCGGAGAGCTCGAAGGCGCGTGCCAGCGCGGTGAGGACCTCGCGGGACGGATGCGGCGCCCGGCCCTGTTCGAGGCGGGTGTAGTACTCGACGGAGATCCCGGCGATGCCCGCGATCTCCTGCCTGCGCAGCCCCGGAACCTTCCGCCGCGACGTCCGCGCGCCGCCCGGTTCCGGCGGGGACATCGCCGCCCGGCGCCTGCGCAGGTAGTCCCCGAACTCGCTCCGGTCCTCGGTGGGCATGCGCACCATTCTCGCCGCCGACCCGCGTCCGCCCGGTTGACGGGTCCTGCCGGTACCAGGTTCGGCGCGGTCTTCCCGCCCGTCCCGCCGTCGCGAACGCTGTGCCGGAGCACGAGCGGCTCCGCGCGCACGGCAGGCGGCGGAGCCCGGAACCGAACCGCGGGAGGCCGCATGACCGAACGAGCACCCGACACCGGAGCCGCCCTCGACGTGGCTCGCGAGCTCGTCCGGGCCGTCGAGGCGAAGGACCTCGACGCGGTGGCCCGGACCTTGGCCGCCGCCGTGCGCCAGCTGTTCCTGCACTCCCGGAAGACCACCACGCCGGAAGAGGTCGCGGAGATCGTCGCCGGCCGCGGCGGGAGGTGCTGCGTCGCGGACGTGGCAGGGCGGGACGAGGTGCCGGCCTACACGCGGGGGCTGTTCGCCGAGTTCGCGCCGCTGCGCTGGCGCGACCACGGGTGGGAGACCACGCCCGACGGCGCGGTCTTCTTCCGCGGGAAGGGGGACATGGTCGTCGCCCGCACCGGCAAGCCGTACCGCAACGCCTACGTGGGCCGCTTCGAGGCCGCGGACGGCCGGATCGTGCGCATGGCCGAGCACGGGGACGTGTTCCGGTACGCGGGCCTGCGCGTGCCGCCCAACGGCGCCGAGTTCCGGGCGCTGCTGCGCGCGATCGGGCGCCCGCTGCACCCGGCCCGGTCGGCGACCGCCGGGCGGTGACCGCTCGGGTGCCGGTCCTCCCGTCGGGAGGACCGGCGCCCGCTCAGCGGTTCGGCGGCCGGTAGTGCTCGATGCGGCGCAGCACGCTGCGGATGCGGGCGCCGTGCACCGGGGACAGCGCGTAGCCCGGGTAGCTGGCGAACCAGCTGGCGCTGCCCATGCTCACCGCGTCGGCCCCGGCCCAGAAGTACTCGCGGCAGTCGTCGAAGCTGCGGATGCCGCCGGTGCCGATGATCGGCAGCTTCACCCCGGAGTCGCGCAGCTCCTTCACCACGCGCAGCCCGATCGGCTTGATGGCCCGCCCGGACAGCCCGCCGAACCCGTTCTTCAGCAGCGGCTGCCCGGTGTTCGGGTCCAGCCGCAGGCCCTTCACCGTGTTGATCGCGGTCAGCGCGGACACCCCGTGCCGGGCGGCCAGCTTGGCGTGCGCCAGGTAGTCGTAGTCGGAGGACAGCTTCAGGATCACCGGGTGGTCGCTGCGCGGCACCGCCTGCGCCAGCACCTGCTCGATGATCGCGTTGAAGTCGAAGTTGACGTTGTGGCAGGAGACGTTGAACTCGACCGCCGCGATGTCGCCCGCGGGCACCGCCGCGTTGACCTTCTCGACGAGGGTGACGAACTCCTCCGGGGAGAAGCCGCCGACCGAGATGATCGTGTTCTGCGAGCGGGTGCGCGGGTAGTAGTCGCGCAGGTAGGCGTCGATGCCGACGTTGCACCAGCCGAACGCGTTCATCCAGCCGCCGTCGACCTGCCGCAGCGCCTGCCCGTAGCGCTTGATCAGCGCCGGGACCTCGTGCAGCGGCCACACGTCCTGGGTGGTGAAGTGGCCTTCGCGCGGTTCGACCGTGACGGTGCGGGCGGTGACGGCGCCGAAGCGCTCCAGCGGGACGAACATCGAGATCGGGCTCATGCCGTAGGGCACCAGCTTGGAGTTCGCGACGCCGTAGCCCAGCAGGCTCGACGCGGTGACCAGCCGGTTGCGCAGGTGGATGTCACCGATCCGGACGGCGGGCGCGCGGGGCTCGTCCCGCACCAGCCGAAGATTTCGCTCCTGGGCCACGCTCACGGTCTCCTCCTCCATCGCCGCCCGGCCGCACCGGTGCACCCGCCCGTTCGGCGGCCGCGCCGGAGCCGGGTCCCGGCGCGCGTGCCGGGGTTTCCGGCGCTCGACGCCTGCGCCATTGTCCCTCACCCGTTCGCCCCCTTCACAGCCGCCGTGCCGCGGTGATCGATTGCACTCGGCGGAGACCGGACGATGCGGTCTCGGAAACAATCGCGTGGCGCCGGGACGGGGCCTGCGCGGACCGAACCCCGGCAGCCGGACGAGAGGACAGCGGTGCCCGAGACGACACCGGTCGAGCCCGACGCGGCCGCGCGGCGCGCGCGGTGGGCGGTGACCGCGTACTTCGTGGTGAGCGGTTTCGCGCTGGCGACCTGGACGGCGCGGATCCCGACGATCAAGCGGGACCTGGCCCTCGACGACGGCGGCGTGACGATCGCGCTGTTCGCGGTCGCCGCCGGATCGGTGCTGGCCATGCAGGTATGCGGACACCTCACCGACCGGTTCGGCAGCACCCGGGTGGTGCCGCCCGCCGGGGTGCTGGTCGCGCTGTCCGGGCTGACACCGGGCCTGGCGGGCGGGCTGGGAGCGCTGGTGGCAGGGCTGCTGCTGTTCGGCGCCGCGCACGGGGCGATCGACGTGGCGATGAACTCGCACGCGGTGCGGGTGGAGCAGCGCTACCGCAGGCCGATCATGAGCACCTTCCACGCGACGTTCAGCCTCGGCGGTCTGCTCGGCGCCGGATCGGGGGCGCTGGCCGCGCACCTCGGGATGAGCCCGGCCGCGCACTTCGCGCTGAGCGGGGTGGTGCTGCTGGCGCTGTCCCTGCTGGCCCGGTCCCGGCTGCTGCCACCGGAACCCGCGCCGCCCGCCGCGGACGGACCGCGGGTGCGCGGGTTCCCGCCGGCGATCGTGTTCCTCGGCGCGCTCGGGTTCTGCTGCTCGGTCGGCGAGGGCTCGATGGGCGACTGGTCCTCGATCTACCTGCACGACGAGCTCGGCACCGGGCCCGGGTTCGCGGCGCTGGGCCTCGCCGTGTTCTCCGCCACGATGGGGCTGTTCCGGTTCCTCGGCGACGGGCTGGTGCGGCGGTTCGGGCCGGTGCCGCTGGTCCGGGTGTGCGGGATCGTCGCGGGCAGCGGGCTCGCGGCGGCGCTGCTGCTGCACCACCCGGTGGCGGCGCTGGCGGGGTTCGCGCTGTTCGGGGTGGGGCTGTCCTGCATCGTGCCGCAGATCTTCAGCGCCGCCGGGCACCGGAACCCGGGGCGCAGCGGACGGGACCTCGCGCAGGTCAGCACCCTGTCCTACGGCGGGCTGCTGGCCGGGCCGGTGTTCATCGGACTGCTGGCGCAGGGCTTCGGGCTCACGGCCGGGCTGGCGGTGCCCGCGGCGCTGGCGCTGCTGGTGGCGGGCGCGGCGGGCGCGGTGCGGCCGGAACCCGCGGCGTCGGCGGCTCCCGGACGGGCGTGATCAGCCACTCCGGGTGAGGGCGTAGCCTCCGGAACGCTTGATCGGGTGATGCGGTGGCCGAGATCGCGATTGATCGACGTCACTGCGGGGAACCCGTGGGAAGAGCGTGTGCGCAGCGCGCCGCCTACCGGCGCGCCAACGGAAGGAGGGACACCGTGGGCATCCTCAGCTGGATCATCTTCGGCCTGATCGCGGGTGCGATCGCCAAGTTCATCCTGCCCGGCAGGGACCCGGGCGGCATCATCGTGACGATCCTGATCGGCGTCGTCGGTGGTCTGCTCGGCGGCTGGATCAGCAGCCAGTTCGGCGGCCAGGGCGTCACCGGGTTCAGCTTCATGAGCTTCGTGTGGGCCGTGATCGGCTCGCTCATCCTGCTGATCGCCTACCGGCTGGTCTTCAACCGGTCGCGTTCCTGACGCAGGGTTCGACGCGCAGGTGCCCGGGAGCGCTCGCTCCCGGGCACCTCTCGCGTTCGGGGTCATTCCCCGCCGCGGCGGATCTCCACTTCGCGGCGGAGCTCGCGGAGGTCGCGCATCGCCTGGACGGCGTGCGCACCGTCGGTGGACTGGATGGCCATCACCGAGGCGTACTCGTCCTGCGGCAGCTCCAGCCGGGCCCAGGCGGCGCCGTCCGGGAAGCTGACGGCCTGCACCTCGTCCCACGAGTAGCGGTGGGTGCCGATCACGTTGCGCACCTCCAGCCCGGACAGGTCGGCGCGCAGCCGCGGCCGCGCCAGCAGCAGCGCACCGCAGGCCAGCAGCACGCCCAGCCCGGCCATCGCGACCTGGTCGGACACCCGGAAGTACACGCCGGTCGGGGTGTTGCGCAGCAGCACCGCCACCACGGCGAACACGACCACCAGCACCACGGCCACCGGGATCACCACCCGGCGGATCTTGATCGGCCGCACCACCACGGACCGGACCGCGTCCGAGGACTCCACCGCGTCCCCACCTCCCGCCGGTTCCGGACCGGCCACCTCGTCCCGAGCCTCAGCTGACTGCATGCGTCCAGTTTGCCCGTCCCGCGGCGACCTCCCGGTCGCGGGTCAGCGGGAGCGCAGGTCGCGCAGCACCAGCGCGGTCTCCAGGGCGGCCGCGGTCGCCTCGAAGCCCTTGTCCTCCACCGATTCCGGGAACCCGGCCCGGTCCCTGGCCTGCTGGTCGGTGTCGCAGGTGAGCAGTCCGTTCCCGACCGCCGTCGACTCGTCCAGCGCCACCCGGGTCAGCCCGGCGGTCACCGAGTCGCAGACGTACTCGAAATGCGGGGTGCCGCCGCGGATGACGACGCCGAGCGCCACCACCGCGTCGTGCCCGCGCGCCAGTTCCTGGCACACCACCGGAAGTTCGATCGAGCCCGGCACCCGCACCACGGTCGGTTCCGCAATGCCCGCCTCGTGGGCGGCGGCGAGCGCCCGCTCCAGCATCCGGCCGGTGATCTTGTCGTGCCAGCGGATGCCCGCGATCGCCAGCTTCAGCCCGTCGGCCCGCGGGACCTCGACGCGGGGCCTGCCTTCGCCGCTCATGCGGTGACCCCCGGCCTGCCGAAGCCGGTCTCGTCGCCGTCGCCGGTGATCGAGGAGTCCTCGCCGTCGTCGAGGTGGTTCAACTCGTGCCCCATCCGATCGCGCTTGGTGCGCAGGTATCGCAGGTTCTCCGGGTTCGGGCGGATCGGCAGCGCCTCCCGGCCCAGCACCCGCAGGCCGTAGCCCTCCAGGCCGATCCGCTTCTCCGGGTTGTTCGTCAGCAGCCGCATCGACTTCACGCCCAGGTCGCAGAGGATCTGCGCGCCCTGCCCGTAGTCGCGGCTGTCCACCGGCATGCCCAGCGCCACGTTCGCGTCGACGGTGTCGGCGCCGTCGTCCTGCAGCTGGTACGCCTGCAGCTTGTGGATCAGCCCGATGCCGCGGCCTTCGTGGCCGCGCATGTAGAGCACGATGCCGCGGCCCTCGGCGGCGACCTTCTCCATCGCGGCGGACAGCTGCGGGCCGCAGTCGCAGCGCAGCGAGCCGAGCACGTCCCCGGTCAGGCACTCCGAGTGCACCCGCACCAGCACGTCCTCGCCGTCACCGATCTCGCCGTAGACCAGCGCCAGGTGCTCGATGCCGTCGAGGGTGCTGTCGTAGCCGAAGGTGCGGAAGGTGCCGTGCGCGGTGGGGATGCGCGCCTCGGCGACCCGCTCCACCTGCTTCTCGAACCGCCTGCGGTAGGCGATGAGGTCGGCGATGGTGATCAGCCGCAGGTCGTGCTCGTCGGCGAAGACCTCCAGCTCGTCGCGGCGGGCCATGTCGCCCTCGGACTTCTGGCTGACGATCTCGCACAGCGCGCCCACCGGCCGCAGCCCGGCGAGGCGGGACAGGTCGACGCTCGCCTCGGTGTGCCCGGGCCTGCGCAGCACGCCGCCGTCGCGGGCGCGCAGCGGCACCACGTGACCGGGTCGGTGCAGGTCCGCGGCCTGCGACCCGCCGTCCGCGAGGACTTGCAGGGTGCGGGCCCGGTCGCTGGCGGAGATGCCGGTGCTGACGCCCTCGGCCGCGTCCACCGCGACCGTGTAGGCGGTGCCCTTGCGGTCCTGGTTGGAGTGGTACATCGGCGGGAGGTCCAGGCGGTCGCAGTCCTCGCCGGTCATGCCGACGCACAGGTACCCGGACGTGTAGCGCACCATGAACGCCACGAGTTCCGGCGTCGCCTTCTCGGCGGCGAAGATCAGATCGCCTTCGTTCTCGCGATCCTCGTCATCGACCACGATCACCGGGCGGCCGGCCGCGATGTCGGCCAGGGCGCGCTCGATGTCGTCGAACCTGTTGCTCACCGTGTCCCGTGTTCTTTCGCTCTGGGGCTGCGGCGCACCACCGGTGCGCCCGCCCTCGGTTCGGACTGCCGGGCGCTGTGCGTTCCCGGCACCGTCATTGTCCTCCCGCCACCCGGGTCCAGGGCCGCCGATCGGGCGGTCAGGACCCGGCGGCTCCGGTGCGCGGCCGGTCGAGCTGCGCGGCGGCGAGCCGTTCCAGGTGCTTGGCCAGCACGTCGACCTCGATGTTGACCTCTTCACCCGGTCGGCGCACCCCCAAGGTGGTGAGTTCCCGCGTGGTGGGAATCAGCGCGACGCTGAACTCGGTGCGTCCCGCTTCGACCACGGTGAGCGACACCCCGTCCACCGTGATCGAGCCCTTCTCCACCAGGTAGTGCGACAACCCGGCGGGCAGCTCGAAGCGGGTGAGGTCGCCATCCGACTCCAGCAGCACCGCGGTGCCGTCCACGTGGCCCTGCACGATGTGCCCACCGAGGCGGTCGCCGAGCGCCATCGCGCGCTCCAGGTTCACCCGGTCCCCGGCGGCGATGTGCCGGATCGCGGAGCGGCGCACCGTCTCGGCCACCACGTCCACGGTGAACCGGCCGGCACCGGAGTCCACGACGGTCAGGCACACGCCGTTCACGGCGATGGAGTCGCCGTGCTTCGCGTCGGAGGTCACCAGCGGGCCCTCGACGGTCAGCCGCACCCCGTCGCCGTCCGCGTCGACGGACGTGACGGTGCCGAGCTCCTCGACGATGCCGGTGAACATGTCTTCCTCCTCAGCGACCGGTGGGCACGGCGCTGACGCGCACGTCCGGTCCGCTCATCGTGGTCTCTTCGATGTCCCACCACCATGCTTGGGAGACGCTCGCCACCCCGGCGTCGCCGAGCGCGGCGGGACCGGCTCCGAGCAGCGCGGGCGCCAGGTAGGCCAGCACCCGGTCGACGCATCCGGCGGCGACGAACGCCCCGGCCAGCGTCGGCCCGCCCTCCAGCAGCACGTCCACCACGCCGCGCCGCCCGAGCTCGGCCAGCGCGGCCGCCGGGTCGCCGCCGGGCAGCCGGATCGTGGCGGCCGAGTCGTCGAAGACGCGCGCCCCGGCGGGCACCTCGCGGTCACCGACGACGACGCGCAGCGGCTGGTGCGGGCGCAGGCCGCCGTCGGCTTCGCGGGCGGTCAGCTGCGGGTCGTCGGCGAGGACGGTGCCGGTGCCCGCGAGGATCGCGTCGACCTTGCCGCGCAGCTCGTGCACCTCGGCGCGCGAGGTCGCCGAGCTGATCCACTTGCTGCTGCCGTCGGCGGCGGCCGAGCGCCCGTCCAGGCTCGCCGCGTACTTCCAGGTGACGTGCGGGCGGCCGGTGCGGGCGAAGTGCAGCCAGGCGCGCAGCGGGCCGCACGCGATCTGCTCGCCGAGCAGGCCGGACTCGACGCGGACCCCGGCGGCGCGCAGCACTTCGGCGCCGCCCGCGGCCTGCGGGTTCGGATCGGCCACGGCGTGCACCACCCGCGCCACCCCGGCCGCGAGCAGCGCCGTGGTGCACGGCGCGGTGCGGCCGGTGTGCGCGCACGGCTCCAGCGTGACCACGGCGGTGCCGCCACGGGCGCGGTCCCCGGCGGCGCGCAACGCCACCACCTCGGCGTGCGGCCCGCCCGGCGGCTGGGTCGCGCCGGTCCCGGCGACGGCGCCGTCGGCGTCGAGCACCACGCAGCCCACCGGCGGGTTCGGGCTGGTGCTGCCGCGGACGCGTTCGCTCGCGGCGAGCGCGGCGAGCATCGCGGCGCGCACCGGGTCCGCGGTCGCGGTGGTCACTTCCGGGCGTGCGCGAAGTTCGGGGCGGCCTGGGCGCGCAGCGCCTCCACCGCGCGGGCCGGGTCGTCGGCGCCGTAGACGGCGGAACCGGCGACGAAGCAGTCGACCCCGGCTTCGGCGGCCTGCTCGATGGTGTCGGCGTTGATGCCGCCGTCGATCTCCACGACGAGGTTCAGGTGCCCGGTGTCGACGAGGTTGCGGGCGGCGCGGGCCTTCTCCAGCACCTCGGTGATGAACTTCTGTCCGCCGAAGCCGGGTTCGACGGACATCACCAGCAGCGTGTCGAAGTGCTTGAGCACCTCGACGTACTGGTCGAACGGGGTGCCCGGCTTGATCGACAGCCCGGCCTTGGCGCCCGCCGCGCGCAGGTCCTTCGCGATCTTCACCGGGTCCTCGGCGGCTTCGGCGTGCACGGTGACGTTGTGCGCGCCCGCTTCGGCGTAGCCGATCGCCCAGCGGTCCGGGTTCTCGATCATCAGGTGGCAGTCCAGCGGGATGTCGGTGGCCTTGAGCAGCGACTCGACGACCGGGAGCCCGAGGGTCAGGTTCGGCACGAAGTGCGCGTCCATCACGTCGACGTGCACCCAGTCGGCGCCCTTGACGGCGTCGAGCTCGGTGGCGAGACGGGCGAAGTCCGCGGACAGGATGGAGGGCGCGATCATCGGCTGGTTCGACACATGCGGGAGTGTAAATCTCACCCGCACGCCACCCGCGCCCGCGTCGACCCGACGGGGGAACCGCCCGCGGGCGGCGGCCGCTCGCCGCCCGGGCCCCGGGCGCGGATCACGAGCGGCCGGCGGCCCGGCGGCGCAACAGGTAGTAGGCCGCGCACAGCAGGACGAGGAACGGCACCCCGGCCTTCCACGCGGTGTCGAACTGCTCGGTGAACGGCGTCGTCAGCAGCACCGCCGCCACGAACACCATCGCCAGCACCGTCGTCACCGGCGCCCCGGCCAGCCGCACCGGCGATGCCGGCAGTCCCGCGGCGGCCCGCTTGCGCCGGAACGCCAGGTGGCTGGCGAAGATGAGCAGCCAGGTGATCAGCGCCCCGAACAGCGCCAGTCCCAGCAGCAGCGGGAACGCGGTGGACTCGGCGAACACCGAGATGCCCGCCGCCAGCACCAGCCCGCACGCGGAGAGCAGCAGCGCCCGCTGCGGCGCGCCGTGCCGGCTCAACCCGGCGAACCACTTCGGCGCGTAGCCGTCCTGGGCGAGCGAGTACGTCATCCGCGCCGTCACGTACAGGTTCGTGTTCATCGCCGAGAGCGCCGCGGTGAGCACCACGAAGTTCATCACCCCGGCGGCGGCCGGGATGCCCGCGGTGGCGAACAGCGCCACGAACGGGCTCTGCGTCACGTCCTCCTCCGTGGACACCTGGTTCCACGGCAGCACCGAGACGACCACCAGCATGCCCAGCACGTAGAACAACCCGAGCCGCAGCACCATGTTCCGCGCCGCCCGCGGCACGTCGCGGCGCGGGTTCCGCGACTCGGAAGCGGTGACGGCGACGGCCTCGGTGCCCAGGTAGGAGAAGGTGACCACGGTCAGCGCCAGCCACACCGCGCCGATCCCGTTCGGCAGGAACCCGCCGTGCTCGGTGAGCGCGTCGACGCCGGTGGCGGGGCGCCCGGGCAGGCCGAACACGATGTAGGTGATGCCCAGCAGCACGAACACGACGATCGTGACGACCTTGATCAGCGCGAACCAGTACTCGAACTCGCCGAAGAACCGCACCGCCGAGGCGTTGATCGCCAGCATGATCAGCGAGAACACCACGACGGGCAGCCACAGCGGCAGTTGCGGGTACCAGAACTGCACGTAGAGCCCGGCGGCGACGACCTCGCTGCCGATGTTGACGACCTGCGCGGCCCAGTAGATCCACCGCTGCACGAACCCGGCCAGACCACCGAGGTAGCGCTGCGCGATGGGCCCGAACCCGCCCGCCTCGGGGTGCACCACGACCATCTCGGCGAGCGCGTAGGCCAGGGCGAGCGCGGCGAACGCGGCCACCGCGTAGGCGATGATCACGGCCGGGCCCGCGATGTTGATGGCGAGTCCGGAGCCGAGGAACAGCCCGGTGCCGATCGCTCCACCGATGGCGATCATGCCGACCTGGCGGCTGCTCAGGTCGCGGCGGAGCCCGCCGCCGTCCGCAGCCCGCTCCGGGTCCGTTCCCGCTGGTTCCAACTCGCCGCCTCCTCGCCTGGCGCGCACTCGCGCGCACAGCACCCTAACGACGGCGAATCCGGGAGCACGCGACAGTCTCCCCACCGCAGCGCTTCCCCGGCACGAATACCCCGTTCGTCCGCCCGGACAGGCCGAACGGCCCACTCACCAGCGCCGGACCGCCACCGCCCTCACACGGCAGTTGCCGTTGATCCTGTCAGCGGCGAAGCCGATGAGCGGCGACCCAGCACGCAGCTCGACCACCCGCGGGTTCTCAGCGTCCTCCTCGCGAGGACAGCGTTTTCTCCTGTGGCGGAGCCACCGGTGAAAACGATCCCGCAGCGAGGAGGGCGCTGAGGTTCCGCCAGCCGACCACCACCGTCACCGAGGCAGCTCCAAAGAAATAGGAGTGCCCTCCTGGACGGAGCGGGACACGGTGCAGTACCGCTCGACGGCGCGTTCCACCGCGTCGAGCAGCTTCGCCCGGTCGGCGTCGGCGACGGAGCTCAGGTCGACGTCGAAGCGCACCTGCACCGCGGAGAACTTGTTCGGGTCCTCGGCGGTCTTGTCCCGGTCGGCGTGCACCGCGATGTCGGCGTCCTCGCCCGCGCGGCGCACCAGCAGGTTCTCGCTGGTGACGGCGGAGCACCCGGCGATGGCGGCGAGCAGCAGCTCGCCGGGGGTGAACGCGTCGGGAGCGCCGTCGCGGCCGATGGTGACCTCGCCGCCGCGG
Source organism: Saccharopolyspora sp. NPDC047091 (assembly GCF_040643635.1). Taxonomy (NCBI): domain Bacteria; kingdom Bacillati; phylum Actinomycetota; class Actinomycetes; order Pseudonocardiales; family Pseudonocardiaceae; genus Saccharopolyspora; species Saccharopolyspora sp. NPDC047091. The sequence continues at coordinate 1,608 of NZ_JBEYUS010000035.1, read as the reverse complement.
CCGTTGGTGGCGGTGAAGGTGTGCTCGCCGGTGCGGTGCACTTCGACCGGGGTGCCTGGCATGTCGTCCTCCGCTGCTGGTGGTTCGATCGCCCCGCACGACCGGGGACGGGCCCGGGGTCAGCCGGTGCCGGTGTCCTGGCCGCGGGTGCGGTTGAGCAGGTTCTCGCGGGCCCGGGCGACGCGGGAGCGCACGGTGCCGATCTCGCAGCCGCTCACCTCGGCCGCTTCCTGGTAGGTCAGCCCGAGGACCTGGGTGAGCACGAGCGCTTCGCGCCGGTCGGCGTCGAGCCCGTCGAGCAGGACGTTGACCTCGACGAGTTCCTCGAAACCGCGCCCGGTGCGCCCGCCGCGCTCGGCGGCCTGCACCCAGTCGGCGGTGACGGTGCGCGGCCGGGCGCGTTCGGAGCGGATCTGGTCGACGACGACGCGGCGGGCGATGGCGAGCAGCCAGGTGCGCGCGGAGGAGGAGCCGCGGAAGGTGCGCACGGCCCGCATGGCCCGCAGGTAGGTCTCCTGCGCGAGGTCGTCCGCGGCGGGCACGCCCGCGAGGTGCGCGAGGAACCGCCAGACGTCGCGCTGGGTGGCCCGGACGAGCTCTTCGAGGGCGCGGCGGTCGCCCTTCCCGGCAGCCAGCGCGAGCTCGGTCACACGGCTGTCTTCGGCCTCCGAGTGCGTCACGGTGGTCGAGACTAGTCGAAGCCCCGCCGGGAACTCCTCCCCCTGCTCGGCCGACAATCTGACTGTGAACTGTGAACGATGCCGGACCTCGGTGTCGGCTCTGCTGGACGGGGAGCGGCCGGAGGCTCCGGAGTCCGAGGTCGACGCCCACCTGGAGACGTGCGCGGCCTGCCGGGCCTTCCAGGCCGAGGCGGGCGAGCTGACCCGGCACCTGCGGGTGCGGGCGGTGACGCCCACCCCGGACTTGGCGGGGGCGGTGCTGGCGGCGGCGGAGCGGCCGGGCCGCTGGCGCGGTGTGGCGCGCGGGGCGCTGGCGCTGACGGCGGTGGCGCAGATCCTGCTCGCGCTGGGCCAGCTGCTGGGGCTGATCGGGGTGCACGGGCACGAGGTGCACGGCGGGCCGGGCATGGCGGCGCACCTGTTCAACGAGAGCACCGCGTGGAACCTGGCGCTGGGCGTGGGGATGTTGTGGGCGGCGTGGCGCGATCGCACGGTGGCGGGAGTGCTGCCGGTGCTGAGCGCGTTCGTGGCGGCGCTGGCGGGTTTCTCGGTGCACGACCTGGTGATCGGGGCGGCGACGGTGGAGCGGGTGGCGTCGCACGCGCTGCTGCTGGTGGGGCTGGGCCTGCTGTTCGCGGTGCACCGCACCGGCGGCGGTGGCCCGGCGGACGCGGACCGCACCGCGGCCGACGGCCCGCACGCGGCGGACGACACCTCCACCGCTCCCCGAGCCCCGGAAGGCCCACCCCACCTCCGCCCCACAGCCCACCACGAAGCCGCCTGACAGCGCTCACCGATCAGTTGATCCTGTCAGCGGCGAAGCCGCTGAGCAGCGACCACCAGAGCACCCGGCACCGCAGCGGGTTCTCAGCGTTCTCCTCGCGAGGACAGCGTTTTCTCCTGTGGCGGAGCCACCGGTGAAAACGAT
>NZ_JBEYUS010000034.1:0-63455 GCF_040643635.1 Saccharopolyspora sp. NPDC047091 | reverse complement strand
GCCCGGCGTCGCAGCGCAGCAGCCGCTGGTACTCGGGGTTCGTCATGGTGTCGATGCGGTCCCGCAGCGCGGCTCCGCCGGGGCAGGCGAACAGCTCTTCCAGCAGCCGCCCGTACTTGAGCTCCAGCGTCTGCCAGCCCGCGGCGGCGAACATGCCGCGCAGCCGCCCGGCGGCGATGTTCGGCACCACCCGGTCCAGGGACTGCCGGTTGAGGTCGACGACCCACACGAGTTCGCCGAGCTCGGCGACGGCCGGATCCAGCAGCGCCTCCCACACCGCGCCCTCGTCCAGTTCGGCGTCCCCGACCAGGGAGAACTGCCGTCCGGTGCCGCCGCCCCCGGTGGTGGAGCGGACGTAGCGGCGGGCCAGCGCACCCCAGATCGGGGCGGTGGCGCCGATGCCGACGGACCCGGTGGAGTAGTCGACCGGGTCGGGGTCCTTGGAGCGGCTCGGGTAGCTCTGCAGGCCGCCGAACTCGCGCAGCGTCGGCAGGTAGCGCTCGTCGAGCTCCCCGATGAGGTAGTTGATGGCGTGCAGCACGGGGGAGGCGTGCGGCTTCACCGACACCCGGTCGTCGGGCCCGAGCTCGTGGAACCACAGCGCCGTCATGATCGACACCATCGAGGCGCAGGACGCCTGGTGCCCGCCGACCTTCAGCCCGGACGGGTTGGGCCGGTTCCGGTTCGCCTCGTGGATGATCGCGGTGGACAGCCACAGCACCCGCCGCTCGATCTCGGCGAGCGCGGCGTCCTCGCGCGTCGCGCGGTGCTGGGCGACTGCGTCGTCGGCCATCGGTCGAACTCCTCGTGAACCGGGTGGCTCGGCGGCCACCGCTGGGCATGAATGGTGGGAACTCCACCAACACTTCGTTTTCTGCACAAGTCAGCGCGGCACGATGCAGCAGAATGCTCAAGTCCGCCCGTGATCGTCCGGAAGGGGCTGAGCAAGGTGCCAAGTCAGGACCAGGTCGACGCCGTGGACGCCCGGCTGCTGCTGGCGCTGGCCCGCACGCCGCGCGCCACGATCAGCGCGCTCGCCGCGGACACCGGCCTGTCCCGCAACACCGTGCAGAGCAGGGTGAACCGGCTGGAGGAGCGGGGCGTGCTCGGCTCGTTCGAGCGGCGCGTCGATCCCCGCGCCCTCGGCTACCCGCTGCGCGCGCTGATGACGGTGCAGGTCACCCAGAGCGTGCTGGGCCCGGTGGCCGCGGAGCTGCGGGCCATCCCCGAAGTGCTGGAGGTGGCCGGGATCAGCGGCCCCGCCGACCTGTTCGTGCAGGTCGTCGCCCGCGACACCGACGACCTGTACCGGATCGCCGGGCAGGTGCTGGCGATCCCCGGCGTGGAGCGCACCGATACGGCGCTGGTGATGCGCGACCTGGTGGACCACCGGCTCACCCCGTTGCTGGAACGTCGCGCCTACCCGTGATCCGGGGCGGCGGCCAGTTCGAGGACGCGCCGCGCGCGGCGCACCACCGGTGCGTCGATCATGCGGCCGTCCACCACGAGCACGGCCTGCCCGTCCTGCTCGGCGGCGTCGGCGGCCCGCACCACCCGCCGCGCCCGGTCCACCTCGTCGGCGGCGGGGCGCAGCGCGGCGTGCACCTGCGCCACCTGCTTCGGGTGGATGCACATCCGGCCGAAGAAGCCGAACCGCTGCAGCCGCGCGGTGCCCGCGAGGTACGCGTCGGGGTCGGCGAGTTCCGCGGACACGGGTGCGGGCGGCGGGTCGAGACCGGCGGCGGCCGCGGCGGCCACGACGCGGGACCGCGCCCAGTGCAGCGGTTCCGCGTCCACCTCCGGTGAGCAGGTGCCGAGCTCGTCGGCCAGGTCGTACTCGCCGAGGGTGAGCGCCTGCACTCGCGGCACCGCCGCCGATTCCCACGCCCGCCACAGCCCGTGCGCGGTCTCGACCAGCGCGAGCAGTGGGACGGTGGCGCGCGCGGAGACGGCCCGCAGCACCTCCGGTTCGGCCTTGGGCACCACGATCCCCGCGACGGGCGCGTCGGCCAGCGCGGCGAGGTCGGCGTCCAGGTGCTCGTCGTTGTTGATCCGCACCCAGATCCGGCCGGCCCGCGCCGGGTCCTCGCGCAGCACCGCGACGAGCTGTTCTCGGGCGGCGGCCTTGCCGTCGACGTGCACCGCGTCCTCCAGGTCGGCGACGGCCGCGTCGGCGGCGTCGACGGCCTTGCGCAGCCGGTCGGGGCGGTCGGCGGGGCAGAACAGCCAGCTGCGCGTGCTCACCATCCGACCTTCCCCTTCCCGGCGGAGAGGGATTTCGCGATGACGGTGCGCATGATGTCGCTGGTGCCCTCACCGATGGTCATCAGGATCGAGTCGCGGTAGAGCCGTTCGATCTCGAACTCCGCCGAGTAGCCGTAGCCGCCGTGCACCCGCATCGAGTCCTGCGCGGCCTGCAGCGCGACTTCGGAGGCGAACAGCTTCGCCATCCCGGTCTCCAGGTCGGCGCGTTCGCCGCGGTCGAGCTTGCTGGCCGACCAGTAGGACAGCAGCCGCGCGGCCTGCAACTGGGTGGCCATCTCGGCGATGCGGATCTGGATGGCCTGGAACTCGGCGATGGGTTTCCCGAAGGCCTTGCGCTCACCCGCGTAGGACAGCGCCTCGTCGTAGGAGCGCTGCGCGATGCCGAGGCTGCGCCCGGCGATGTTGAGCCGCCCGGTCTCCAGCGCCGAGAGCACCTGCTGCATCCCGCGCCCTTCGACGCCGCCGAGCAGGTTCGCCGCCGGTACCCGCACGTCCTCGAACACGACCTCGCAGGATTCGGTGCCCTTGTAGCCGAGCTTCGGGATGTCCTTGGTGACGGTGAACCCGGGCGTGTCCGCGTCGACGAGCAGCACGCTCATGCCCTTGTGCGCGGGCGAGGCGGTGCGGTCGGTCTTCACCAGCACCGGCAGCGGATCGGCGTACCGCGCGTTGGTGATCCACATCTTGCTGCCGTTGATGACGTAGTGGTCGCCGTCGCGCTCGGCGGTGGTGCGGATGCCCTGCAGGTCGGTGCCCGCGTCCGGTTCGGTGAGCGCGATGCCGGTGCGGCGGGCGCCGGTGGCCAGGTCCGGCAGGTACTGCCGCTTCTGCTCCTCGGTACCGTGCCGGTTGATCATCCAGGTGGACACCGAGTGGCTGCCGAGGATGCCGGCGACGCCCATCCAGCCGCGCGCGATCTCCTCGAACACGAGGGTGAAGGTGACGAAGTCCGCGTCCACCCCGCCGTACTCCTCGGGGATGAGCAGGCCGAACAGGCCGAGTTCGGCCATCTTCGCCACGATCTCGGTGGGGTAGCGGCCCGCGTGCTCCCACTCCTGCGCGACCGGCACGATCTCCGAGTCCACGAAGTCCCGCAGGACCTGCTGGAACTGGGCCTGGTCCTCGTTCAGCTCGAAATCCACGGCGCGTCTCCTCCTGTTCCGAAAGCGCCTTCTCCGGCCAGCCGCCGGAATTCGTCCGCGTCCAGGCCGAGCAGTTCGTCCAATGTGGACGACGTGTGCTCGCCGAGGAACGGGGCGCGCTGGTGGTCGGTCCTGGGTTCGCCCGCGCGCACCGGGGAGGCGACCTGCTTGACCTCGCCGAACCGCGGGTGCTCGGTGGTGACCACCATGCCGCGGGCCGCGGTGTGCTCCTCGCGCAGCGCCTGCGGGATCGAGTTGATCGGGGCGCACGGGACTCCGGCGGCCTCCAGCAGTTCCAGCCACTCGGCCGTGCCGCGGCGCGCCAGCTCCTGCTCGATGAGCCGCACGCAGTCCGCGGAGTTCTCGTAGCGGTCCGAGGTGGTGGCGAACCGCGCCTCGGCCGCCCACGCGGGGGAACCGAGCACGTCGACGAACTTCTCCCAGAACTTCTGCTTCGCGCAGCCGATCACGATCCACGAGTCGGCGGTGGGGAAGTTCTGGAACGGCACCAGGCTCGGGTGCGCCGAGTGGTGCGTGCGCTTCGGTTCGAACTCGGCGTTGAGGTGCCAGGTCGCGAGGTAGGTGAGCATGCCGATCGCCGTGTCGTACAGGCTCACGTCGCAGTCCGAGCCGACGCCGTCGCGGCGCGCGCCGTGGATCGCCGACAGCAGCGAGATCGCCGCCACCAGGCCGCCCGAGTAGTCCACCATGGACAGTCCGGACTTGGTGGGCGGGCCGTCCGGTTCGCCGGTCACCGACATCCAGCCGGCCAGGCCCTGCAGCATGTAGTCGTAGCCGGGCTGCTTCGCGCGCGGGCCGGTCATGCCGTAGCCGGACAGCGAGCAGCACACGATCTGCGGGTTGAGGTGCTTGAGGTCCTCGTAGCGGATGCCCATCTTCGCGGGGACGTCGCCGCGCAGGTTCGAGTACACCGCGTCGCTGACGCCCACCAGCTTCTCGAAGACCTCGCGGCCCGCGGGGCTGGTGAGGTCGAGCACCACGGAGCGCTTGTTCCGGTTGAACGCCTCGAAGAACAGCGAATCGCCGTCCTCCGCGTACGGCGGGGTGAGCCTGCCGACGTCGCCGCCGAACCGCGGGTCCTCGATCTTGATGACCTCCGCGCCCAGGTCCGCCAGGTGCACCGAGCCGAACGGCCCCGCGCCGTACTGCTCGACGGCGAGGATGCGCACGTCGGCCAGCGGCAGCCGGTTCATCGCGCACCTCCGTCGTCGTCCAGCGACAGCGGGCCGTTCTTGGCGGTGGGGAAGGAATCGATGGCCTCGGCCTGGTCCCGCTTGTAGATCAGCACGGTGCGGTCGAACGACAGGCATTCGTCGCCGTCGGCGTTGAGCGCGCGGGTGTGCACGTTGACCAGGCCCGCGTACGGGCGCGACTTCGATTCCCGCTTGCCGGTGCAGATCGACTCCCCGTAGAGGGTGTCGCCGACGTAGACGGGGTGGGTGAGCTGGATGTTGTTCATCGCCAGGTTCGCCGCCGCTCGCTGGCTGATGTCGCTGACGCTCTGTCCCAGCAGCATCGCGATGGTGAGCCCCGAGTTGACCAGCACCTTCTCGAACGGCGTCTTGGACGCGTAGTGCGCGTCGAAGTGCGCCGGGTGCGTGTTCATCGTGAGCAGGGTGAACCAGGTGTTGTCCGCCTCGCTGATGGTGCGCCCCAGCGGGTGCCGGTAGATGTCTCCGACGACGAAGTCCTCGAAGTAGCGCCCTTGCTGACCTCCGTGCACGGCCACCGCCGCACCTCCTGTTCGTGCCTGTCGCGGACGCGGACCGGCGGTCGGCCGCCGCGCCGGGAACGCCTCGGAGTATGCGGTCGCCGAGCAGTCCCGCGCAATACGTCAGACAATTGAGTTCCGAGTGTTCTCGCCGGTCCGGTGCCGTCCCGTACGCTGACCGTGAGCGGTCCGGGGAACTCGGTCCGGCGCGACGAGGAGCGAGGCATCATGGCGGCCACCCGGTCAGGAGGCGGCGAATCCGCGAAGCTGCGGGTGCGCCCGGTGCAGGCGGCGTACCGGCAGGTCGCCGAGCAGCTGCGCGACCAGATCGTCAGCGGCGCGCTGCCCTCCGGTTCGCGCCTGCCCAGCGAGACCGAGCTCGGGAGCATGTTCGGCGTCAGCCGCAGCACCGTGCGCGAAGCGCTGCGCCAGCTCGCCAGCCAGCACCTGATCGACACCACCCGCGGCGTCACCGGCGGCAGCTTCGTGGCCGCCCCGGACGCCGGGCTCATCGCCGACAACCTCGGCGGCAGCCTGGGATTGCTGGTCAACTCGCGCGGCATGACGGTGGACAACCTCATCGAGGCGCGGCTGCTGCTGGAGCCGAACGCCGCGCGCCTGGCCGCCGAGCGCGCGGACGAGGACGGCCTCGCGGAGCTGCGCCGGACCGTCGAAGGCACCGGGCACCTCGATCCGGACGAGGGCTTCACCGTGCACTGGGACTTCCACACCACGCTGGTGTCGATCAGCGGGAACCCGCTGCTGCACGTGATGTGCAGCCCGATCAACGCGGTGCTGCGCGGCCGGATGCACCGGGACCGGATCTCCCGTCCCGCCTGGGACGGCATCGACGAGGACCACGTGAAGATCTACGAGGCCGTCGCGGGCGGCGAGGCCGACATCGCCGAAACCCTGGTGCGCGAACACCTCCTGGGTCTCAAGCCGCTCTACGAGCGCATGGAGGACTAGTCCTCCGAGGACTCCGCGGACCGTCTCGGCGAAAACGTCAGACTTTTGTCTTGTGGTGGCGCGTGGTGTGGTTGCACACTGTGCGGGCCGGATGCGGTCGCGCATCCGCCGGGTCATCAATGACGAGGCCGAGGAGGCGCTCATGCCTGCCATCGCGGACGTGCTCGGGGAATTCGCCGCGCGCACCACGCTGCGGGACGTACCCGACGAAGTGCTGCGCCGCGCACGGCACCTCGCACTGGACTCCGTCGGCGTCGCCTTCGCCGCGGTCGATGAGGAGTTCACCCGGCGCGCCCGCCGGGCGGCCGCCGAACTCGGCCCCGGCGACCAGCCGGTCATCGGGCTGCCGGACCGGCTCGCCCCGCGCGAAGCCGCCCTGCTCAACGCGGTCCTGGTGCACGGCCTCGACTTCGACGACACGCACCTGCCCGCGGTCACCCACGTCTCGGCCAGCGCGCTGCCGGTGAGCATCGCCGCCGCCATCAAGCACCAGCGCTCCGCCGAAGACCTGCTGCTGGCCTACGTGCTGGGCATCGAGATCTCCGCCCGGGTGGGCACCGTCGCGCACGGCGGCTTCCACGCGGGCGGCTTCCACCCCACCGGGCTCGCCGGGGCGTTCGGATCCGCGGTGGCCGCGGCGAAACTCGCCGGACTGCCCGCCGACGGCATCGCCGAATCGCAGCGCATCGTCGGCTCGATGGCCTCGGGCATCCTGGAATTCCTCGCCGACGGCGCGTGGACCAAGCGGCTGCACCCCGGCTGGGCGGCGACCAGCGCGCTCACCGCCGCCACCTTCGCCTCGGTCGGCTGGCCCGGGCCGGAGCAGGTCTACGAAGGCCGCTACGGGCTCTACGCCACGCACCTCGGCAAGGACGGCTGGGACGCCACCGAAGCGCTCGACGGGCTCGGTGAACGCTGGGAACTGCTGGCCACCGCGGTGAAGCCGTACCCGAGCTGCCACTTCACGCACGCGTTCGCCGACGCGATCCTGCACCTGAAGCAGGCCGAGGGGTTCGCCGCCGCCGACGTCGACGTGGTGCGCTGCTTCATCCACGGCACGCCCGGTGCCGTGGTGTGCGAACCGATCGAGCGCAAGCGCGCCCCGCAGGACGACTACGACGCGAAGTTCAGCCTGCCGTTCATCGCGGGCGCCTGCCTGGCCCGCGACCGCCTCACGCTCGCCGAGTTCACCGACGACGCGTTGGGGGACCCGGAGATCCTGCGCCTCGCGCAACGCGTCGAGATCGCCGACGACCCGAACAGCCGCTTCCCGCAGGCGTATTCGGCCGAAGTGGAGATCGTGCTCACCGACGGCCGGACCCTGCACCGCCGCGAGGACGTCAACCGCGGTCACACCGAACGTCCGCTGTCCGATGAGGACATCCGCGCGAAGTTCACCGCCAACGCGGGCGACCGCGCACCGTCCACGATGGACCACGTGCTGGCGCTCGGGACGGGCAGCGCCGCCGACTTCGCCGAAGCCCTGCGCGCGGCCTGACCCTCCCCACCCCTCACCCCTAGGCGGTACCCCCATGTCCGGAACGACCGCGGAACCGGCGCGCGCGAACAGACCCGCCACCGCAGGACGGCCGTTGTCGGCGGCCCGCATCGCCGGGTCCTCGCTGCTCGGCACGCTCATCGAGATCTTCGACTTCATCATCTACTCGTTCATGGCCGCGCTCGTGTTCGGCCCGCTGTTCTTCCCCGGTGCCTCGCCGTGGATGGGCACGCTCGCCGCGCTCGCCACGCACGCCGTCGCGTTCGGGATGCGGCCGCTGGGCGCGCTGCTGTTCGGCAAGCTCGGTGACAGCCGCGGCAGGCGCACCGCGCTGCTGACCTCGATGCTCGTGATGGGCGGCTCGACCGTCGCCATCGGGCTGCTGCCACCGTTCGGCGTCGCCGGGTTCTGGGCGCCGGTGCTGCTGGTGGTCTGCCGCCTGCTGCAGGGCCTCGCCGTCGGCGGCGAGTGGGGCGGGGCGGTGCTCGTCGCCGTCGAACACGCCCCGGCGAAGCGGAAATCGCTCTACGGCGCGTTCGTGCAGCTCGGCACCGTGCTCGGCATCGGGCTGGCCAGCTCGGTCATCCTCGTGGTGAACCTGTGGGTCAGCGAAGAGGCGTTCCTGTCCTGGGCGTGGCGGCTGCCGTTCCTGGCCAGCGCCCTGCTCATCGCCCTCGGGCTGGTGCTGCGCAGGCGCCTGGAGGAGACGCCCGCGTTCCTCGCCGAACTCGCCGAACGCGAGAGCGGGCAGCGCAGCGCCCGGCCCACCGTGCGCGCGGTGTTCCGCGACCACGGGCTCGCGCTGCTCGCCGGTTCGCTGATGTGGTCGGCGTCCTGCTCCTTCCTGTACGTGCTGATGACCGGGCTGGTGGCCTACACGAAGCAGTACGTGCCTGCGCTCAGCGCCGTCGACGTGCAGATCGGACTGGTGCTCGCCTCGCTGCTGCTGGTGGTGCTGACCATCCTGTTCGCGGTGTACGCGGACCGGTGGGGCCGGGAACGGCTGACCGTCTGGTCCGGGATCGTGCTGGTGCTGTGGGCGTTCCCCGCGTTCTGGCTGATCGACGGCGGCGGGTTCGGCGCGATGCTGCTGGCGATGCTCGTCGGCACCCTCTGCTACGCGGCGTTCAACGGGGCGGTGCCGTCGCTGCTGTCCGAGCTGTTCCCGGTGGACGCCCGCTACACCGGCACCGGGCTGTGCATCTCGTTCGGCACCGCCGTGGCGGGCGGGCTGCTGCCCATCGGCGCGCTGGCCCTCGTCGGTTCGCTCGGCGGATCCTCCGTCCCGCTGTCGGCGACCCTGGTGCTGTGCGGGCTGCTCACCGTGCTGGGGATCGTGCTGGCCCGGCGGGTTCCCCGGTACCGCTGAGCCCGTCGGCTCGGTTCGTCCCCCGCGCCAGGGGACGGGCCGGGGATCTCGGCGGCTCCTCCGGTGCCTCGCGCCGGTACGACCGCGGCGCCCGGGCGCGCACCGGGCGCCGCGGCCCTCGCGGGGGAGCCGCCGAGCACCCGCTCGCGGAGCGGATCCGGTCCGCTGCAACGGGTATCGCCCGCCCACCCGACGTCGCCGCACGATCGCGGACGGTGATCTCCACCCGTCCGCTGTGATCGGTTCCACAGCGCGCGCCCGTGCGCGCGCGGCCGCGCGTGACACCCTGTGACACTGTCCGAACACGCGCACCCGGCGCCGCTGAAAGGCCACCATGACCCGGTTCCCGCCCGCCGATCACACCGCGGCACGCCCGCGTGACGCCCGGCAGGCCCGCGTCCCGGGGGCCGCGATGCCCGGATCCGCGCGGAATAGGGTGCACGGCGAAGTGGTTGCGGAGTGATGAGGTCGGTGCCGTGCCGCACCGGCCGGTCCGCGCCGGAGGTCCGCCGCAGCGGACCGGCCGGCGCCGGTTCCACCGCGTTCGAGGTCGTCGCGCCCGCACGGCGCAGCGAGGACCCGCGCGGCGGCGCTCCGGCCCGCGGCGTTCAACGACGAGTGCCACGACGTTCCCGTGACCGTGGCGATGGGTGAGGTAAGCGAACCAGCATGAGCATCAAGATCGGGTACAAGGCCTCCGCCGAGCAGTTCGCCCCGCGCGATCTGGTGGAGTTCGCGGTGCAGGCCGAGGAGAACGGCCTGGACAGCGTGATGGTCTCCGACCACTTCCAGCCGTGGCGGCACAACCAGGGCCACGCACCGTTCGCGCTGTCCTGGATGAGCGCGGTCGGCGAACGCACCTCCCGCGTCCAGCTGGGCACCAGCGTGCTCACCCCGACGTTCCGCTACGAACCCGCGGTGGTGGCGCAGGCGTTCGGCACCCTCGGATCGCTGTACCCGGGCCGCGTCATGCTCGGCGTCGGCACCGGTGAGGCGCTGAACGAGACCGCGGTGACCGCCCGCGAATGGCCCGAGTTCAAGGAGCGGTTCCGCCGCTTCCGCGAGGCCATCGACCTCATCCGCACCCTGTGGCGGGAAGAGCGGGTGAGCTACGAAGGCGAGTACTACCGCACCTCCAACGCCACCATCTACGACCGCCCCGAAGGCGGCGTGCCGATCTACGTGGCCGCGGGCGGGCCGATGGTCGCCAAGTACGCGGGCCGCGTCGGCGACGGCTTCATCTGCACCAGCGGCAAGGGCATGGAGCTCTACACCGACAAGCTGCTGCCCGCGGTCGAAGCCGGTGCGGAGGCCGGCGGCAAGAACGCCGCCGACATGGAGAAGATGATCGAGATCAAGCTCTCCTACGACCCGGACCGCGAACGCGCCCTGCAGAACACCCGGTTCTGGGCGCCGCTGTCGCTGCCCGCCGAGGTCAAGCACAGCCTGGCCGACCCGGAGCAGATGGAGAAGGCAGGCGAGGAACTGCCGATCGAGCAGGTCGCGACCCGCTGGATCGTGGCCTCCGATCCGGAAGAAGTGCTCGCCGAGGTGAAGGCCTACCTGGACGCCGGTTTCGACCACCTGGTGTTCCACGCGCCCGGATCGGACCAGACGCGGTTCTTGGAGACCTTCGGAGCGGACGTGGCACCGCGCCTGCGCGAACTCGCCGGCTGAGGTTTTCCAGGCTCCTTCGTCGAGAGGGGCGGGTGGCGGAACCTCAGCGCTTTCCTCGCTGCGGGATCGATTTCTCAGGTGGCTCCGCCACAGGAGAAATCGCTGTCCTCGCGAGGAAAGCGCTGAAAACCCGCGGCGGTGCGAGTTGCTCGGGTGGTCGTCTGCTCAGCGGCTTCGCCGCTGACAGGAAGGACGACGGGATCCTGGTAGCGGCTGGTTTCTTTGGGATTGGCGAACGCTCCCCCCGCCTGGTGGCGGGGGGAGCGTTCTGCTGCGTTCGTCCACTTCGGACTTGGTCAGCCCAGGGCGTTCACGGCGATCTTGGTGGCTTCCGCGATCAGGGCGTCGTCGTAGTCGGCGTCCACCGCCGCGCGGTCCGACAGCACCGACAGCATGATCGGCGCCCGGTTCGGAGGGTGGACCACCGCGATGTCGTTGCGGGTGCCGTGGTCGGCCGCGCCGGACTTGTCGCCGACGCGCCAGCCCTCGGGCACCCCGGCCGGGATGAGGTCGGCGGTGAGCGTGTTGGCGCCCATCATCCCGTTGAGCAGCGCCCGCTGCTCCGGTGCCAGCACGTCCCCGGTGGTGTAAGCGCGCAGGCTCGCGGCGAGCGCGCGCGGTGTGCTGGTGTCCCGCGGGTCGCCGGGGGAGGTCCGGTTCAGGTCGGTCTCGGTCCGGTCCGAGCGGGTCGTGGTGTCGCCCAGCCCGCGCAGCGCGGCGGTGAGCTCGGCCGGTCCGCCGAGCTCTCGGAACAGCAGGTTCGCCGCGGTGTTGTCGCTGTACCGGATCGCGGCGTCGATCACCTCGCGCAAGGTGAGGCCGTCGGCCACGTGCTGCTCGGTGACCGGCGAGTTCTCCACCAGGTCCGCCTGCGTGTAGGTGATGCGGCGGTCCAGGTCGGCGGGCGAGGTGCGCCGCAGCACCTCGCCGGAGGACAGCGCCTTGTGCGTCGAGGCGAACGCGAACCGCTCGTCGGCGCGGTGCACGACCTCCCGGCCGGTCCCGGTGTCCAGCGCGTACACCCCGAGGCGCGCGTCGAACCGCCGCTCCAGCTCGCCGAACTCGGCCTGCCGCTCGATCACCGCGGAAGCGGCGGTAGCCGCGTTCGCCGCGGCCGGGGGTGCGGAGGAGGGCGCGCCGCCCGAGCACCCCGCGAGGGTGAGCGCGGCCAGCGCGGCGATCGCGACCTGGTGGAAACGCTGCTTGAGCACGGAACTTCCCTTCCATCACTGCTCGACGGGCCGGAGCGGCCCGCGGCGCGCCCAGTCTCACCGCACCCCGCCCATGCTGTCCAAGACGGGAACCGTGGTTTCCATGCGGAATCGGCATATACTGCGGTCGTGGACTTGGTGGGCGGGTGCCGGGCGTTCGTCAGCGTCAGCGAAGCGGGCAGCTTCACCGGCGGATCGGCCGCCGCGGGCATCCCGCAGCCGGTGGCGAGCCGCCGCATCGCCGCGCTCGAACGGCACCTCGGGGAGCGGCTGTTCGACCGTTCCGCGCGGCGCGCGCTGCTGACCCCGTTCGGCCGGGACGTGCTGCCGCGCGCCCGGCAGCTGGTGCGCCTCGCCGACGCCCTGGAGCACGACGCGAAGCGGGCCCGGCTGCGGCCGGTGCGGCTCGCGGTCCCCGCCACCAGCACCACCCGAGCCCTGGCGGAACTGGACGCGGCGGCCCGCGACCACGAGCTGTTCCTGGAGTTCCGGCGCGCCGACCCCGCCGAGCGCGTGGACCTGGTGCGCACCCACGACGTGCGGGCCGCGCTGGTCGCCGTGCCCGCGGACGAGGCGGAGTGGTCGGTGCCGCTCGGCGTCGGGAGCACCACCGAACGCCACCGCGGCCCGATCCACCTGGATTCGCTGCGCGCCGGCCGCGCCGAACGCTCCCCGCGGCGCCGGGTGTGGATCCAGCCGGAGGACGACGTCCCGCATGTGCGGGACCGGGTGCTGCGGATGCGGGACGCGGTGGGGCTCCGACCCGCGCAGGTCGCTGTGGCAGAGTCGCTGAGCGCGGGCGCCGCCGAGGTGCTCGGGTCGGCGGACCTGCTGCTCTGCTCGGCCGAGCAGGCCGCCGAATTCGGATTCCGGTGGCACCCGGTCGCGGAGCTGCCGCTGGCGCGCGGCTACGCGATCACCGCGGAGGCCGGGTACGACGCGGACCCGCTGCGCACCGCGCTGCACGAGGAGGTCGCCCGCTGCCTCGGCGCGGTGGACGACGGGGGACGGGAGCACGGGTGAACGCCGAAGCACTGATCAGCGAGCTGCTCGCCGAGCTCGACGAGGGCGGGCTGCGCGGCTCGTTCCTGGTGCGCGACCTCGATTCCGGGCAGGAGATCGGCATCGAAGCCGACCTCGCGCACCCCGTCGCCTCGCTGATCAAGATCCCGCTGGCCGCCGCCACCGCCGACCGCATCCACCGCGGCGAACTGGACGGTGCCGCCGAAGTGCTGGTGCGGCCCGGCGCCATCAGCACCACCGGGCCGAACGGCCTGAGCCGGTTCCGCCATCCGGCGCGGGTGGCGGTGGACGACCTGATGTACCTGGCGGTGGCGCTCAGCGACAACGTGGCGGCCGACGTGCTGTTCGCGCTCACCTCTCCTGCCGAGGTCACCCGCGTGCTGCGGGGGTGGGGGTTGCGCGGCATCACCGCCCGGCACCTGGTCGGCGCCCTGTCCGAGACGCCCGCGGAGCGCTTCGCCGCCGCCGACGTGCACCTGGCGCACGCGCTCGCCATCGGTGCCCGCACCGCGGACCGCGGGCACCCGCTCGCGCAGCTCGACGTGTCGCGCGCGAATTCCGGTTCGGCGCGGGACTTCGTGGACCTGCTGCAGGAGTTGTGGCGGCCCGCCCGGATCGCCGAACCGGTCGCCGAGCGGGTGCGGGAACTGCTCGGCGCGAACCTGCTGCGGCACCGGATGGCCCCGGACTTCAGCTCGGACGCGACGACCTGGTCGTCGAAGACGGGCACGCTGCTGAACCTGCGGCACGAGGTGGGCGTCGTCGAGCACGACGACGGGCGCCGGTTCGCGATCGCCGCGCTCACCGAATCCCGGGTGCCCGCCGCGACCCAACCGGAGGCCGAGTACCTGATGGCCCGCACGGCCCGCAGGCTCCGCGACCACCTCCGCCGCCACTAGCGCGGTCCGCAGTGGACGGTAGCGCGCGGTGATTCCCCCGGCGGCCAACGGCGATCCGAGTATCGGTCGTCGCGGGCGGGGACGTGGACACCCGTTGCGACCCTCCTGTCGTGCGGCGCACCGGTTCCGGAGCCGCTTGGCGTGGCCGGGTAGTGGTTCCGGGCGGCGGACGGGTCAGCCGGGCAGCGCGCCGATCTCCGGGCTTTCCCCGGCGAAGGTGCGCCGCAGGTCGCGGTCGGCGAACCGGTCCCCGGCGCGTTCCAGGTAGCGGCGGCCGCGGCGGCTGCGGGCGAGCAGCCCCGATTTCACCAGGTTCGCCGCCCAGATCGGCGGGATCGCCCAGCTCGGCGTCACCGGCAGCTCCAGGTCCCGCATGTCCTGCTTGCCGAGGAAGAAGCGCAGCATGCTCAGCAACCGCAGCCGCGCGTACCGTCCCGCGAGCCGGCCGCGGCCCAGCGTCGGCTGGCCCGCCACCAGCGCGCCGGACAGCGCCGCGCCCGCCGGTGTCACGTCGTCCTGCACGCGCAGCACGTGGTAGTTGAACCGGTTCTGCTCGCGTTCGGTGTCGAACAGGAAGTCCTCGTCCACGCCCAGCAGCCAGCCCACGTACTTCCAGGCGTGCATGATCGCCCGCGACTCCTCCGGCGTGACCAGCCAGCCGAGCGCCCGCACCCCCAGCAGCAGCGTGCCGTTGAACAGCCCGAGCGTCGCCGCCTGGTCGGCCTGGTTGATCGGCAGGCCCCAGCGCTGCACGTCCCACCGGCCGTTGCTCTCGAACCGGTGGTTGATCAGCGCGTGCATGGCGCGCACGTGCACCGTCAGCCGGAATCCCTCGCCGTCGCGGCGCATCCCGCCGGGGCGGCTGATGGCCAGCGCCCACTTCTTCGTCTCGCCGAGCCTGCGCATCGCGGTCGCCCCGGTGAGCCCGCCGGTCGCCACCAGCAGGTCCGGCGGCCCGCCGAACCGGTAGCCGCCGATCAGCGACAGCTGCAGCAGCACGTCGTCCACGTTGCGGCCCATCCGGCGGATGGCGCGCGCCCCGCGCTCCACCAGGTCGGGATCGACCCAGTCGGGAGTCCGCTCCACCACGGCGAAGAACTCGCGCAACGCCTCCGGCGCGTCCGGCGGCACCCCGTCGTCCAGGGCGCGGGCGAACTGCCCCATCGTCACCCGCTGCTCGGCGGGCACGTCCCGGCCCATGGCGCGCACCAGCCGCGCCCCGGGCTCGTCGCGGGTGAACATCCGCCGCCCGATGCGGTCCACCAGTTCCTCGTCGAGCTCGTCGACCCGGGCGGCCAGCCGCAGCACCCGCCCGATCCGCCGGGAACGCTCGGGCGCGCCGAAGAACCGGTCCGGATACACCGCACCGGGAGTGCGTTGCGTCACAGGTGAGGTCATGCCGATGATGCTGACACGAAGATTCATTCGCGTTCAATTCGCGTTTCGGAGGTGCCCGTGTCCGCTCGCGCCCGGCGTCCGATGCGGCGCGAACCCAGCCAGGAGCGGTCCCGCGCGATGGTGCGGCGCATCCTCGATGCCGGGTACGACGTGCTGCTGGCGCACGGCTACGACCGGGCGAGCACCGGGCGCATCGCCGCGGCGGCCGGGATCAGCCCCGGGTCGCTGTACCAGTACTTCCCGGACAAGCACGTGCTGCTCGGCGAGGTCGTGGACCGCTGCGCCGATCGGTTGCGCGCTCGCATTTCGCGCGCGTTCGTCGCGAACCTCGCCGGTGGTTCGCTGCCGGACGCGGTGCGCGGCAACGTGCTCGCGCTGATCACCGCGTTCGAGGAGAACGCGGGGCTGCTGCGGGTGCTCTACGAGCAGCTGCCGCCGAACGCCGACACCCGCCGCACCGACTTCAAGCACCGCATCGACGAGCTCGCCACCACCGCCCTGCTGGGGTACCTCCCCGGCGGTGCCCGGGCGGACGCGGTGGCGTGGGTGCTGGTGCGGACCGTGGAGAACCTCGCGATCAGCTACGTGCTGGACCCGCCCGAGGTCGACCGGGCGGACGCGGTGGAGGAGATCACCGCGCTCCTCACCGGCTACCTCACGACCCGGCTCGATCCGGAGCGGTGCTGACCGCGGAGCCGGTCCCGTTCGGCGGCGGCTGGACGGGCACCGGACGTGGCGCGATCAACGGCGACGGGTCACCCCGGTGATCGTGCGGTGGAACGTTCCCCGGTGCGGCGCTCGACGTCTTCGGAGCGCCGCCCGCGGGTCTCCGGATCGGGGTGGGGGATCTTCCGGGATCGCCCGGTCGTGTGCCGTCGTTCAGCGCAATGTTCGCGTGGACGGGCGCATTTCCTCCTCCGCTGCACGTGCGGTTCGCACTGCGGCAGCGGCGAATCCGCGAACGTCCGGTGCCGATCAGCCCGAGGGCGACGTAGCGGTCGGGGAACCGGCGCACGCCTGGGGGACCAGCGGTGGGACGGTCAGCAGGGGGTGGAACGAGTCGATGCTCGCGTTCTCGCCGACCGCGATGCCCTCGGCCTCGACCCAGGCGTGCGCGCCGAACGGGTCGGTGCGCGCCCCCACCCGCCAGGTCGGCCACTGCCCGCGGCAGCGGCACAGCAGGGCGATGGCGATCGACCGCGGCAGGCAGCCCTTGCCGGCGCAGGTCAGGCTCACCGCCACCACGGCCTGCCGGATCGCGAGCGCCCGGTCGTGCTCGGCGGGCCGGGCCCGGCCGCGGATCGCTGCGAGCACCGCGCGAATCCGGCGCGGCGGCAACCGGGACAGGCCCAGCGCGACGGCCACGGCGAGCCGTGCCGCCAGCCGGGCCCGCAGCGGCGGGCGGGTGGCGCTGCGGAACAGCGCTTCGGGGGTGCTCACGAGCGCACCGCCAACCGGGCCGCGGTCAGCTGTTCGGTCAGCTCCCGCACGTCGCGCAACGCTTCGTCCAGGCCGACGTCACCGGGCGGGCCGTCGGCGATCAGCGCCGCCGCGACCTCGTGCTCCCCGGCGCCGTCGAGCAGCATCCGCAGCGCGGTCGCCGCGGATCCGTTGAGCTGCCAGTACTCCCCGGACCGCTGGTCCAGCAGCACCGAACCTCCGTCGGTGCCCGCCATCGACACCTCGTGGTGCAACCGCACTCCCATCAGGACACCTCCTGCCCGACGAGCTCCGGTGCGGTCTCCGCTTCGAGATCGCGCAGCCAGCGCTCGCAGCCGAACGTCGTGGACATCGCGTACGGGGTGAACAGCCGCAGCTGGAGGCCGGTGCACACCGACCGCAGCCGGTCGGCATCGATCAGGCCGAGGGCGGCCAGCCGGGAGTCCTCGCACAGGGCGGCGAGCGCGGCGACGTTCCGCCGGATGCCGCTGTGCTCCAGGTTGGAGCCCTCCGCCTTCGTGGACCGCCGCAGCGATCGTTCCGGGACGAGCCCGCGCATCGCCTCCACCAGCAGCGGCTTGTACCGCCACGGCGAGCGGCGTTCGTGCGGCCGGGCCGCGGCGCAGGCGGCGATCACGGCGTCGTCCAGGTACGGCGAGGACAACCGGACGCCTTCGGCGGCGTAGACGGGCACGGTGCCGCGCACCAGCCCGGCGCACTGCCGGATGCCCCAGGTCGTGTGGTGTTCGGTCCACGGCACGTCCCGCGCCGACTCGG
This sequence comes from Saccharopolyspora sp. NPDC047091, assembly GCF_040643635.1. NCBI lineage: Bacteria > Bacillati > Actinomycetota > Actinomycetes > Pseudonocardiales > Pseudonocardiaceae > Saccharopolyspora > Saccharopolyspora sp. NPDC047091. Next base: position 46,055 of record NZ_JBEYUS010000034.1, on the reverse strand, counting down.
CTTCGGCGATCAGCAGGTCCCGCACCGCGTCCACCGCGTCCGGCGTCGCCCACGGCGGTAGCTGCAGCAGCGCCGAGGCCCCTTCGTCGTCCAGCGGGGACGCGATCACGGTGCGCGCCCGGTCCGCCAGCCACGCCGGGTAGGTGCGCCGTTGCTCCCACGCCATCCGCGCGATGTCGGCCCACGTCCAGTGCTCCAGCGCGCGGTAGCCGCGCAGCTGGGCGAACGCGGTCCACGGGTGGCGGAGCAGGAAGTCGAACACCCCGGCCGATCCGCCGGGCAGCACTTCGTCCCCGCCGTCGCCGCTGAGGTGCAGTTCCGATCCGGCCGCACCGAGCTCCGCCGCCAGCGCCCGGTAGGTCCGGCGGTCCTCGATGCCGGGGAACGGTTCATCCCACGGCAGCCCGGGTTCCAGCAGGTCTTCGTAGTGCGTGGGCAGTTCGCCGAACTCGTACTGCAGCCGGTTGATGCGGGGCAGCGATTCGGCGGCCAGGTCGGCCCATTCCGGGTCGTCGTCGCCGAGGTCGGCGGCCAGCGTCGTCAGCGTGGTCAGCGGCCGGTCTTCGCGGGCGGCGAGGAAGCACAGCGTCGTGGAGTCCAGCCCGCCGGAGAGGTCGCTGCTGAGCACCAGCCCTGATCCGGTGCGCGCCCGCACTGCCCGGTCCAGCGCGTCGCGCAGCCCGACGGCGGCCTCGGCCAGCGGGAGTTCGGCCGGTGGCGGCGTCCAGCGGCGGTGCACCCGGGGGCGGCCGCGTTCGTCGAGCACCAGGCAGTCGTCCTCGTCGACCGCCTGCACCCCGGACCACAGCGGCGCGTGGACGGTGTGCAGCGCGACCTCCGACAGCAGCAGCCGCAGCAGCAGCCGCCGCGGGTCCACTGCGGCCCCGGCGAGCGGGCCGAGCACGTCGGCCCTGGTGGCGGCGGCGGTGACCCCGCCGATCCGGGTGTGCATCAGCTTGCGCAGCCCGGACAGGGTGCCCTGCGCGCGGACCTTGCCGCGGACGGAGGCGAACAGGTGGTAGCAGCCGGGGACGTCGAACGTGGTCCGGTCCAGGTCGGTGACCGAGCCGGCGCGCCGCGCGATCCGGTCCAGCTCCGCGGTGTCGGCCGCGCACACGCCGAGCGCCGCGACCTTGCTGCCGCCGGCCGAGCCGACCCGCAGGTCCGCGGGATTCCAGTCGCCGACCAGCCAGGGCAGCCCCGAGTGGTGGTGCACCCGGCGGGCCGGGTGCAGGGAGTCGGCTATCGAGGCGGATTCGGGGTGGTCGGGCAGGACCACGAGCCATTCGCCGTTCATGGGTTGCCGCCGTTCATGGGATGCGCGCCTCCAGCCGGGTCGACGAGGGGTGGCGCGAGCCGCAGTGCGCACGGCTCGCGCCCGCTGCTCAGAGCAGGATGTGCCGCGGGCGGCGGCGGTGTCCCTTGTCCTTGCGCACCGGACGGCTGTGCTGGGTCAGCTTCTGGAACTCGCCGACCTTGAGGATGGTGGGCTTGGAATACATGGCCACTCCTGGGAATCGGTGTTGCCCGGATTCGGTGTGGTGCACGCTGATCAACGCATTCCGATGTTATCCGCGGGGTGGGGTGGAAAACCATGTCGCGGGCCGGGAAAAGGCTGCCGAGGAACTGTCGTGCGCTGCCGTCGGGAATGGGTGTTCCGGCTGGTCGGTGTCGCGGAGTGGTCGTGTTGATCTCGTTCGGGTGGATTTTCGCCATTCGCCGCATCCGATTCTCGCCGGGCGCGCGAAAAGCCTCGCCGGACTGGTCCGGCGAGGCTGGTGGATCGAGCGGGTCGGGGATCGAGCGGATCGGGTCGATCGCGGAGATCGGGTGGATCGAGCCGATTCGGTTCGCGGAGATCGGCGGATCACCCGGGTCGCCCGGGTCGCACGGCGCCGTTCGCCGCGATCTCGCCCGATTCCAGCGCCACCACGGAATCCGCGGACCGGATGGTGGACGGCCGGTGCGCGATGACGAGCAGCGTGCACTCGGCGGAGACCTTCGCGATGGTCTCGGTCAGCGCCGCCTCGTTCGCGCTGTCGAGCTGCGAGGTCGGTTCGTCCAGCAGCAGCAGCCGCGGCCGGGGCAGCAGCGCCCTGGCGAGCGCGACGCGCTGCCGTTCCCCGCCGGAGAGCAGGTCGCCGTGGTCGCCGACGGGGGTGTCGAGGCCGTGCGGCAGCCGTCGCACGAGCGGTTCCAGCGCGGCCAGCGCCACGACCCGCTCGACTTCCTCGGATTCGGCGTCGGGGCGGCCGTAGGCGATGTTCTCGCCGAGCGTGCCGTGCATGATCGGGCAGTGCTGCTCGACGAGGCTGAGCTGCGCGCGGCATGCGCTGCGGCTCAGCTCCCGGGTGTCGTGGCCGTCGAGCAGGATCTCCCCGCGGTCCTGGTCGTAGAACCGGGCCAGCAGCGCGAAGATCGTGGACTTGCCGGCCCCGGACGGCCCGACCAGCGCGGTGTGCGTGTGGCGCGGCACCGCGAACGAGACGCCGCGCAGCACCGGCCGGTCCGGTTCGTAGCCGAACCACACGTCGCGCAGTTCCACCGCGGGCACCTCGGCGGCGACCGGTTCGCGCGGCACCGCGGTGATCGGCGCGTGGTCCTCCTCGACTGGCATCCGGGTGACGTCGTCGACCCGTTGCAGTGCGGCCATCCCGCGTTGCAGGGTGGCGAGCACGTCGAAGATGTTCGCCATCGGCGCGGCGATGTAGGTGACGTACAGCAGGAATCCGACGAGGTCGGCGAGCGAGGACGCGCCGCTGACCACGCGGATGCCGCCGACGACGAGCACCGCGATCAGCGAGGCGTGCATGGCCAGCGTCATCGCCGGGTTCACCACCGCGTCCCGCTTGGCCGCGCCGAGGTTCTGCCGGTACACCTGCCGCGCCAGGCCGCCGATGCGGTCCTGCTCGCGGTCTTCGGCGCGCAGCACCCGCACGGTGCGGATCGCGGAGAGCGCCCGCTCCAGTTCCGCGGTCATGCCGCCGAGGCTGTCCTGCGCGTCCTCCACGGACCGGCGGATCCCGGTGAGCAGCAACGTGGTCAGCGCCCCGATGGTGCCGATGATGGCCAGCACGATGAGGAACATGGCGGCGTCCAGCCAGATCATCATGGCGGTGCCGCCGAGCACCACGAACACGCCGACGACGACCTCGGACAGGTCGTAGGCGAGGGTGTCGCGCAGCAGGGTGGTGTCGCTGGTGGTGCGGGAGAGCAGGTCGCCGAGGCGGCGCTGCTCGTAGCCGCGCATCGGCAGCCGCAGCAGGGTGCGCACCACGCGCTGCCGCAGCCCCAGCACGATGCCCTCGCCGGAGCGCTCCAGCGCGTAGGCGGCGAGCGCGGTGATCACCGCTTCGCTGAGGAACACCACGGCCAGCAGCCCGATCAGCAGCAGGTACGGCTGCTGCCGGGAGAACGAGTCGATGGCGTGCCCGGCCAGCAGCGGCTGCACCAGGCCGAGCGCGGCGCCCAGCAGGGAGAGCACCAGGGCGAGCGCGATCGCGCGCTGGTGCCCGCGCGCGACCTGGACGAGGTCGCGGACGCCGACGCGACGTCCCGGTGCGGCCGCCTGATCCGGTTCGGGGATCTCGTCGTCGTCCGCGTCGTCGCTGCGCCGGGTGGATCGGAATGCTTGTAGCACGGGGCTCCTTCGTCGCTCGCGGGGTTCGCGCCGTGCGGGTCGTTCCGCACGGGATTCGTTCCTCGCGGGTCGGGTTCTTCTCGGGTCGTTCTGCGCAGGGGGTGGGCGACCTCAGCGGCGTTCTCGCTGCGGGGATCGTTGTCACCGGTGGTTCCGCCACGGGAGGGGACTCTTCGCAGGTCGCTCCGCTGCGCGGGAAACACTGTCCGCGCGGGAATCCCGCTGAGCACTCGCGCCGGTGCCGGGTGGTCCGGTGATCGGTGCTCAGCGGCTGCGCCGCGGACGGGACGAGACGGCGGTGCCCGGGACGTCGGGCGGATCGGGCTCGGGGTGTCGACACCGCGCGGGGCCGGCTCGCTCAGCGGTGGTCAGCGCCTGCTGCCGCACGGTGGCGGCCGGGGGGTGGGTTCCGGATCGGCGTCCTCGCCGGTGATCAGGCCCCACCGGGTGGCCGTGGCGATGGCTTCGCTGCGGTTCCGGGACCCGAGCCGGTGGTAGATCTCCCGCACCAGCCGGTACATCTGCCGTTCGGAGTAGCCGGTGGACTTGGCGATGTCGGCGACGGGGTTGCCCATCGCGAGCCGGGTGAGCAGGTCGCGGTCGACGCCGGTGAGCTGCACCGCGCCGGGTGGCCGGCTCGGCCCGGTGCAGAGGGCGCGGGCGACGCCGCGGGGCAGCAGCACGTCGCCGCGCAGCGCCAGCCGCAGCACCGAGATGATCTCGTCGAGGTCGGCGTCCTGGGCGGCGGCGCCGTCCGCGCCGAGGCGCAGCACGGCCCGGTAGTCGTCCGGTCCGGCCGCGTCGAGCAGCGCGATCAGCACACCGTCCGGCCGGGCGCGGCGGAGCGCGGCGAGGGCGGAGAGGTCGCGGCACGGCACTTCGACGAGGCAGGCGTCCCAGCCGGTGCGCTCGGCCGCGTCCGCCGGGGTCGATTCGCGCACCTCGAACGCGTCGGGCGCGGAGTTCCGCAATCCGAGGGCGAGGCCGCACCGGTAGGCGGGGACGCCGTGCGCGATGAGCACGATCGGATTCCGCGTGGTTTCGTCGCCGGAAACGCTGGTCCGCACCTTTCCTCCTCCGAATCGGCATGGCGCATCGAATTCGCACGATGCGGCCGAGCAGTGCAACGAGCACTCCGTGGTATTCCCCGCCGGACGGGATCCGCTTTCGCGGGGGTGTTCTCGTCGCGATTCGGAGCGGCCGGGGTGTGGCCGGTCAAGTGCGTCGTGCTCCGCGATTCCGGGCAGCGCGCATCTCCCCATCGATGCGTCCGGAATTCGCCGGTTTCCCAGTTATGTCCACGTTACGCGAACCGGCGATACCCGGGTACGCCCCAACGGGTAATGAAATTCCTGCTCCGGAGTGACCTCCGCGCGGGTGGCGCGGTGATTTCCCGCTCCGCTTCGCTTTCCACATTCCAGCGGGACATTTCCACCGCGCCTCCGGGCGCTGCGGGTCAACTCCCGCCGGTGTCGCGCAGTTCGCCACCGGACAGGTGCAGCCGCCGCGGCACGTGGATGTCGGCGAGGAAGCGCTCGTCGTGGCTGACCACCACCAGCGCCCCTTCGTAGGCGGTGAGGGCTTCGACGAGCTGCCCGGTGCTGACCAGGTCGAGGTTGTTGGTGGGTTCGTCGAGCAGCAGCAGTTGCGGCGCCGGTTCCGCGCACAGCACGCACGCCAGGGTGGCGCGCAGCCGTTCCCCGCCGGAGAGCGCGCCGACGGGCAGGTGCATCCGGTCGCCGGCGAACAGGAATCGCGCGAGCACGTGCATGAACCGGGTCCGCGGCAGTTCCGGGGCGGCGTCCCGCAGGTTCTCGGCGGTGGAGCGGTCCAGGTCGAGCAGGTCGAGCCGCTGCGACAGGGACGCGATCCGCCCGTCGAACCGGGTGATCTCCCCGCCGTCCGGCACGAGGTCGCCGCTGATCAGCCGCAGCAGCGTCGACTTCCCGGAGCCGTTGCCACCGGTGAGCGCGATGCGCTCGGGACCGCGGATGGCGAGGTCGATGCCGTCGCCGAACAGCGCGCGGCCACCGAGGTCCAGCCGGATTCCGGTGCCGTGGAACAAGGTTCGCCCGGCGGGGACGCGCGTGTCGGGAAGCGACAGCGCGAGCACGTCGTCCTCGCGCACCGCCCGGTTCGCCTCGTCGAGCCTGCGGCGGGCGTCGTCGACGCGCTGCCCGTGGGTGTCGTCGGCGCGGCCCGCGGATTCCTGCGCGCGGCGCTTGCGCGCCCCGGCGAGGATCTTCGGCAGCCCCGCGGAGTCGGCGTTGCGGGCCGCGTTGCTCGCCCGCCGGTCGGCGCGCTCGCGGGCCTGCTGCCGTTCCCGCTTCTCGCGCTTCAGTTCCTGTTCGGCGTTGCGCACGTTCCGCTCGGCGACGTCGCGTTCGGCGAGCCGCGCCTGCTCGTAGGCGGTGAAGTTCCCGCCGTACCACCGGATCTCGCCGCGATCGAGCTCGGCGATGCGGTCCATCCGGTCCAGCAGCTCCCGGTCGTGGCTGACCAGCAGCAGGCAGCCGCCGAACTCGGCGAGCACCCGGTGCAGCCGGTCGCGCGCGTCCCGGTCGAGGTTGTTCGTCGGCTCGTCCAGCAGCAGCACGTCCGGCTGCTTGAGCAGCTGCGCGGCGAGCCCGATCGCCACCGCCTGCCCGCCGCTGCAGGTGCGCAGCGTCCGGTCCAGCGCGATGTCGCCGAGCCCGAGGCGCCCCAGCTCGGCGCGGGCGCGTTCCTCGACGTCCCAGTCCGAGCCGACGACCGCGAAGTGCGTCTCGTCCACGTCGCCCGCCTCGATGGCCCGCAGCGCGCGCAGCACCGGTGCGATCTCCAGCACCTCCGCGACCGTGCGATCACCGCGCAACGGCAGGGTTTGCGGCAGGTAGCCGACCACGCCGTGCGCGGTGGCGGTCCCGGAGCGAGGGATCAGCTCCCCGGCGATCAGCCGCAGCAACGTGCTCTTGCCCGCACCGTTCGGCGCGACCAGCCCGGTGCGGCCCGGACCCGCCGTGCACGACAGGTCGTCGAACACCGGCGTGTCGTCCGGCCAGGAGAAGGTGAGGTGGGAACAGGTGATCAACGCATCGGCCATGGCGAGCTCTCCCGCGTCAGGCGGGCGCACCGCAACCGTGCTTCCGGCCTCGCGAACACCGGCGAGCCATGGGAAACCGGTGAGTCGGTGCAAACCGGTGAGCCAGGGCGGACTGGTGAGTCGGGGGAGCACGGGGCGGCGGCCCGGGGAACGAACAGTGGTGGGGTACGACGACAAGCCCTCCGAACCGCCCGACCAGGGCAGGGGGAGGGGCAGAGCACTCCGGCTCCAACCGGGTCTCGACCGGGCTTCCACCCAAGCCTCGAACCACGGTTCAACCGGGTCTCGAACCGGGCCTCACCCGGAGATGTCGTCCTCGCCCAGCACGTCGACCACTCCTCACCACAGGCCGCGATCCGGCCACCGACCAGCACCGTAACAGCGCCCACCCACCCGCGAAACCGAATTTCTTACCACCGCTCCCGAGCGCCCCACCCCAGGTGAACGGCCCACCCGCCCGACCACACCGGCCCAACGGGCCACTCACCTGACAGAGTCCCGCGAAACCGGCTCCATGTAAGGCGAATGGAGATCCGTCCCTGCGTGCGCGGGGCTTACTCCGTGCGCCCGCACACCGGGCAAGTCACCGTCGGTACATCCCCGCGTGCGCGGGGCTTACTACAACGACCTCTCGTGGGTACGGGGATGTGACGGTCCATCCCCGCGTGCGCGGGGCTTACGCCGGGCGACCGACCGCGGCGGTGACGCCTGAGGGTCCATCCCCGCGTGCGCGGGGCTTACGCAATGGTCATCGACGACGACCACCTCCAGTCGGGTCCATCCCCGCGTGCGCGGGGCTTACGCGACCCGGGGCGTTCCGCGACCGACTCCCGACGGTCCATCCCCGCGTGCGCGGGGCTTACGAGCTCGGCCGGGTCGTCGGCCATGATGCGAAGGGTCCATCCCCGCGTGCGCGGGGCTTACCGACACCCTGGCGGACAGGCTGTCCAAGGCGCCGGTCCATCCCCGCGTGCGCGGGGCTTACTGAATAAGTGCTACCTCTGCTACCTCCGCTACTGGTCCATCCCCGCGTGCGCGGGGCTTACGAGAGGTCACTGACGGGGTTCGAGGAGATCAGCGGTCCATCCCCGCGTGCGCGGGGCTTACCCTTTTTGAGCTGGGGTTTTGTGTGGCGGGATGTGCGTTTTCATTCGGTGGGTGGGTGTCCGCCGGGTTGGGGTCAGCGGTCGTAGGTGCCCGTTTTGAGGTCGGTGAGGAATGTGGTCCAGGTGCGGGTGGGGAAGGGGAGCAGCGGACTCCGGTCGCCGAGCTTGCCGTCTCGGACGGCGGTGCGGCCGGGGGCAGCCGCTACTTCGACGCACTGGCCGTTCGGGGTGCTGTAGGAGCTCTTGCGCCACACCGCGTCCGCTGAGCCGTGGTCGTCCGAAGCACGCGTGTTCAGCTGGGTCACGTGAACTCCTCTGGTCGCAGGACTCTCGGTTGTTCTACGGCGTCCCCAGGCGTGCCGAGTTCTGGGTTGGCGAGGCCCACCCGGGACATTCCGGATGGGCCTGCCCGAAGCGATCAGCGGTCGAAGGCGCCGCTCTTGACCGAATCGAGGAACGTCGACCAAGTGCCGTCGCCGAAGGGCAGTACCGGACTGGTCTCGCCGAGTTTGCTGTCTCGGACACCGGTCAGACCCGGGATCGAGGCGATCTCGACGCAGGCTCCGCCCCCGCCGTTGCTCCTCGTGCTCTTGCGCCACGGCGCCTGGCTGAAGTCCGGGGCGTTCATGCTCCGCTCCCTATCGTGCTCGCAGCTCCCCGGCGATCGACTCGATGAACTCCTTCGACGCCGCCGGGGACAGCGCTTTGTCCTGTAGAGCGCCGAAGTTCAGGCTATACGACTCCACCGCGTCCGGGTCCTCCACGTAGACGCATCCGGTCAGGTGCTCGGAGAAGGCGACATCCGGGTCTTCCGCCGCGGCGAAGCCCAAGATGATGAAAGGCGATCCCATCGCCGGGGTTGCTCCTGCTGCGAAGGGCAGCGCCTGAATCTCGATGTTAGGCAGCTTCGACATCTCGACGAGATGCCCGAGCTGTTCCTGCATGACCTCGGCGCTCCCCACCTGCTGGCGCAATGCGGCTTCATTGATCACGGCTCGCACCGAGACGGGTTCGTCGCCGAGGAGGCCCTTCTGGCGTTCTGCGCGGAGATTTGCGCGATCGCGGGCTACCGAGTCGTCCGCGCGAGGAACCCAAGCCTGGACGAGCGCGCTGGCGTACCCGTCGGTCTGGAGCAGCCCCGGGATCAGGTCGATGGCGAACTCGTGGACGTGGTCGGCTTCCGCTTCGAGCCCGACGTACTCGCTGAAGTTGTTCGCCAGGCTGTCGCCGTAGCTCTGCCACCAGCCGCGCTGGCGGGCTTGCAGTGCCAAGGCGACGTACTGATCCCGTTCGGCGTCGTTGACGCCGTAGATCGCGGCGAGCGCGAGGACTTCGGCCGGACCGGGGATCTGGTCGGCGTTCTCGAAGCGGCTGACCTTCGCCTTGGACCACTGCAACGCGGCGGCGACGTCGTCCTGGCGCATCCCGGCGGCCTCGCGCCACGCCAGCAGGCGGCGAACCACCTTGCGCAGCCGCACTGTCGGGCTCACACGCTCCACCACGAACTCCTCGACCTCGGTTGCCGCGTCGACCAGCAGCGTACGGGGCGGTTCTTCCACTACTGCACCCTCCTTGGATGAAACGGATGTCCCACTATCGAGTCGTTGCGTGAGTGAGAGTTTCACTTCACTATGGTTCCAAGCTTCGAGGTGATCGAACTCCGAGGCAAGACCCCGATCCGGGCACAGGCGATTCCTTCAGCCGTCCGGATACCGATCACCCGTCCGAACCCCATTGGTGCGAGGAGATAACCGCGATGAACACGCATCGCAGGCTCAAGGTGAATGGCCCACCCGCCCAGTCTCGTTGGGCGAATGGGCCACTCACCTGGTCGACATTTCCGCTTGATCGGCTGCTGCTGAGTCGTTGAGAGTCCCGGCCGGGTGTGCCCCGACCCCGGCCGGGTGGACCGGTGCTCGCTAGTGCCCCTCGGCGGGTGCCGGTCGCGGGCCGGACGGCGTGCTTCCCCGAGCGCCGCCCGGACACGCCCGGCCGCACGATCCACCCCTTCCCCCGAGATCGTGCGGCCGGGCCCCTCGCTTTCCCTTCGCCTGCTGAGGAAATCCCATGATGCTCAGGTCCTACGGGTTGCCCTGCGCCTGGCACTACCTCCCGGAACGGGACATCACCGTGCGGTGGGGACGGCCCGATCCGGTGTTCACCGTGCACCGGGGCGACCGACGAGGTGAGCGCGGCGATCACGCGCTCATCGACACCGTCGTCGTCACCCAGCCCTGGATCGACGACAACGACGTAGCCCGAAAAGCCCGCCACTGGGCCAGGATCCACCCACGATCTCGGGAACCCGGATGAAGGAACCACCACGAGCCGCACCGAACCGGCCGCGCCCGGGAGACCTCGCGAAACCAGGCCGCACCGGCTACACCCGCCACCTGACCGGCCACCTCCAGCCCGACACAGCCCCGGTGACGACCCTCTACGCCCGAGTACTGGAAGGCCTCCGAAAACTCTGATCGGCCATCAACACGCCCCGCATGCGCGGGGCTTACTTGCGGACGATGACGGCGGCGGAGATCGCGGGCGGCCCATCCCCGCATGCGCGGGGCTTACACGTTGATCAGCTTTCGGAGACGGGACATCTCCGGCCCATCCCCGCGTGCGCGGGGCTTACCAGGACCCGGTCGAGCCGGGCGCCTTCGCTGGCGGCCCATCCCCGCATGCGCGGGGCTTACGCCACCGGCATGAGCGTGTGGTGGCGGGATCACGGGCCATCCCCGCATGCGCGGGGCTTACCGCTCCGCCGCAACCGAGGCGACCGGACAGTACGGCCCATCCCCGCATGCGCGGGGCTTACCCTTTGCGAGCTGGGTTTTTGTTAGGGGTGTTGGCCAAAAATCGGACACTGGGTCGGTGTCATGCCGTGGCTCGGGTCGGGGCGAGGGTGAGGAGGCCGCAGCCGTAGGCCTTGGCTCGGCCGATGCCGTTGTGCAGGGCAGCGGTGAAGGCTTCGGGGTCGACCACGTCGAGGTGGCCGTCGAAGCGGACCGGGGAGATCGTGATCTTCCGGCGCCCGTCACCCCCGTCGGCGGCCTTCTTGCGGCCGACCAGTTGCGGGCTAGGCGTGGGCGCCACATCCGGGCCGTGCGAGGTGCCGGGGATGCGGAAGCCGTGCCGTTCTCCTTGCGCGGCGAGCCAATCCAGCTGCCGCTCGGGAGTGCGCACCGGCACCCGCTTGCCGCGGCCGCGGTGTCCGGGGACGCCGCCGTCGGGGTGGATGCTGCGGGTCGGGCTCGCCACCAGCCGGAACGCGAAACTGCGGCCTGCGCAGATCGCGTCCGACACGGGTTGCAGGCAGCGCACCTGGGCGCGAGCGCGCAGGTAGCCGTCCGGCAGCACCGCCCAGTCGGGGTGAGTGCGGCTCTGCACGTACAGCACGTACCCGCGCCCGGCGTTGTCCAGCCGCCACAGCACCCCGTGTTCCTCCCGCGCCTGCAATTCCGGTGGCAGCGCGGGGAAAGCGGACAGCACCGTGCGGTGCATGTCGTGCACGTCGGCGTAGTCGCGGCGGAACGCCCGCGAGGTGACGTCGACCTCCAGCCTGCTCAGGAACACGCCTCGGCCCCTTTCATCGCTTCGGTGAGCACCACGTGCCCGACGCGGACCGTGCGCGACTCGAACCGCCGGTCGTCGTTCGCGAACGACAGCGGGTGGTCGTGGCGCAGCTCGGCCTCCGGGTCGGAGGCAGGCACGTCGACGACGGTGCGCAGCAGCTCCGCGCCGTCGGCGGGGGACACCTGGTGGCGCTGCTCGAACCGGTTCTCCAGCCACGGGTGGGTTTCCAACACCTCCAGCAGCGGCTGCTCGACGACGCCGGTGCCGCGGCGGGTGCTGTGCCCGTCGGTGCCGATGAGCGGGCTGGCGGGCACGAAAGCCTTGCGGCCGAAGAACAACGGCCACCGCGGACGCCGCACCGCCTCGGCCAGCTCCGCGATCAGGTCCGTCTTCCCGTGCAGCGCCACCAGGAACAGCGCGTCCGCCAAGTAGTAGCGCTCGCTGAGCACCGTCCGCGGCGACGTGCCGTCCGATTGTGGGACGTTCGACGCGGTGTGGAAGTCCCGCTCCACCAAGCCTTCCCGGTCCACCCGGACACCCATCCGCAGCGCGGCGAGCTCCGCGATCCGCGCGGTGTCGTCCCGCGCCACCCCGCAGGCCGACGCCAACAGGCCGACGACCCCCGATTTGGTGGGCTCCGCGGCGGTGTCCCGGCCGGTGAACCGGGACCGCACACCCCAGGACTGCATGGGCGCGTCGATGCGCAGCGCCAAAGTCGCCTCGCTCACCGGATCACCCCAGTGCCCCGGCGAGCGTGCGGCGCACCAGCTCGCCGACCGACGCCGCCTGCTCCGACTCGGCCAGGTCCAGCGAACCGGTGACCGCCGCCCCGGTGACGGCGCGGATCGGCTCCTCGTCGTAGAAACCGCGCAGCCGGTTGAAGTGCTCGATCATCCGATCGGTCGACTTCACCAGCACGTCCTCGCCGCGCACCGGGTTCAGGAACGCGTTCGCCAGGTTCCACGCGCCGTGCTCGCGCACCACCGTCAGCAACGTCTCCGGGGTGGTGCGGGCCGCGGTCGAGTTCTGCTTGCCGCTCGGCGTGGCCGAGATGAACGCCCGCAGCCAGGCGTTCGCCGCGCGCCCGGCGAGTTCCGCGTCCCCGTCGAGGTTCTCCGACAGCTTCGCGACGTCGAGGTTTGCGTAGCGGTAGTAGCAGGCCGCGTTGAAGTCCACCGTGCCGATCATGTCCGCACCCGACTCGTCATCCGGCTGCAAGTCGTCGACCGCGGTGTAGTAGTCGAACTCGGTGACCACCGGGTGGGTGGACAACGCGTGCGCCACTTGGGAAGCGGCGTCCACGTTGAAGTCCTTGTTGTCGGCGATCATCCGGCCGAACAGCGCCACGTCGGCGACCCGGCGCGCGTTCAGGATGTCCCGCGCCCGCTGGAGGCTCTCCTTGCTGGGCTTGACCTTCGGCAGCTTCTCCTGCGCCTTCTTCGCCGCCGCAGCATCCTTCGCGTTCTCCACCGCCTTGGTGCGCTTCGCGGCCCGGTCGGCGAACGCCTCCCGGTGCTCCCCGGCGAACTTGGCGAGCTCCGCACCCGCCTCCCGGCCCACGAACAGCAGGTACTGGGTCAAGTCCCGCTTCGCGACGCCGAACCCGAGCTCGTACAGCGCCTCCCGCACCACATCCGCGGTCCCCGGATCGGGGTCGGCATCGCCGTCCAACCCGTCCATCTTCCGCGCCGCATCCGCCAGCAGGCGCTTCGTGCGCAACCCCGTCTCCGACACGTCCAACCCGTACTTGGGAAACTCGCCGCGCGCCGACCGCTTCAAGCACTGGCTGGAGATCCGTCCACGTTGGACACCGCCGAACGTCACCGATTTCGGCTGGCCGACGTCGTCCCGGTTGAGGTTGCTGACCGGGAACGACTGGAGCAGGTGCAACTCGATGATCACTGATCTGTCCCTTCGGTGGAGGTCGTGGTGGCATGCCTGCCGCGGTGGAAATCGCGCGCCCACCGCATGCGGACCTGGTAGGCGCCTTCGCTGTGCGCCCGAGCGCTCTGCAGCGTGATCAAATCGGTGAGGAGGGGGTGGAGGTCCACCGCGAGGTCGTGCGCGCCGACGAGCTGCACGGCCTGGCGGGCGTAGTGCACCAGCCCTTCCGCGGAAGTCGACAGCAGCTGGCGCAGCCGAGCCTCCGCGGAGTCCTTGCTCTCCAGCCGCCCCAACGCCTCTCCGATGGGGTAGCGCCTGGCCGGGTTCACCGGGTTGATCGCGTAGAGTCCCGCCGTCAGCAGCCAGAACCGCTCTTCCCGCTCCGGCGGCTCGTGCCGGTGCACCAGTTCCAGCGCCGCCGGGCGCAGATCGCCGGCCAAGGCGCGGCGCAGCTCCGCGAGCGTCGCCCGCGTCCCCCCGACGTCGTCCGCGAGGTCGTCGCCGAGCCGGTACACGTCCCGGATGAACGCCCGGCGGGCGTCCTGCACGTCATCACTCATCGTTCTCCTGTCCCGAGTCCCAGGTGGCGTCGCGGTCGGTCCGGTATTCGCGGTACAACCGCTCCGAGTGGGCGTGGAACCACGACTCCGGTTCGGCCAGCGCGAGCAGCTGCCGCCCCGACTCCCGCGGCAGGTTCCACACCCAGGTCCGCACCGCCTGTTCCGAGATCCGCCGCACGCACTGCGCCCACTGCTCGAACGGGTCGAACAGCGCCCGCTGCGCGGCGGCCGGACTCGGGTGCTCGGTGGCGAGCGCGACACCGACATCGCGCAGCACCACCCCGAACGGGGCCGACAGCTCCGGCCAGTACCACTGTGCGAGTGCGCTGCGGCGTTCGGCGTGCTCCTTTTCGAGCGCGAACGCCGCCTCGTACTTCTTCTCCATCCGCTCCAGCGCCCAGCCGATGTTGTCCGCCAGGTCCGCGGCCAGCCCGAGCAGCGGTCCGACGCGGTCGTCGGATTCGTCCGCTCGCAGCAGCGGAACCGGTGCCGGAACGGACTCCTGCAACCAGGTGTGCACCACCGCGGCTTTGGCACCGAGGGCCTGCCCGTAGATCCGCAGCGTGTAAACCGCGTCCTCCGGCGCGTTCGCGGCCACGTGGTCGAGCACCGTCGGGCGGTGCCGCGGGTTCTCCGGTGGCGCGGCCAGCAGCAGTTCCCGGCAGTACCGCCACGCACCGCGCAGCTCCTCCAGCCGGATCGGCCGCGGTTCGCCGTCCGGCTTCCACTCCTTCTTCTTGTTCTGCTTCATCGGCTGCCGGAACGCGGCCTGGTGCTCCGCTTCGTGCAGCTTCTCGGTGAACCGGTCGCCGGGAGTGATCACCGCACGGTCCACGTACGGCTCGCCGCCCCGGTCCACGGCGCGCAGCAGGATCCGGCGGGACGGCCAGGTGAGCACGTCGGTCCAGCCGCGCGGAATCCGGCTCATCTCCGGATCCGGTCTCGGCGGCTCGTCGAGCTCCCACTGCGGACGGTCGTGCTCGGTGGTCCCGGGCGGTTTGCCGCGCCCAGGCGCGTACACCTGCAGGTTCAGCAGCAAGGTCTCCTTGAGCGTGGCGCCCTCGACGACGACGGCGCCGAACTGGTTGCACACGGCGCACTTGGACGACTTGTCCTTGCGGAACGGGGTCTTCAAACCGCCGGTGTCGTAGGCCTGCAAGGCCACCATCCAACGGGCCGCCGCGGCCGCCGGAACCTCCACGTGATCCCGCGAGGTGGTGTGGTGGAACAACGTCGCATTGCTGCCGGAGGACGTCGGCATCAGCAGCTGCTTCGCCGAGCCCATCGCCTTCTCGGCGAGACCCGGGCATTGCAGGAACGGGCGCGGGCCGAACAGGTCGAAGCGGTCGCCGAAATCCTGCTGGTACTTCTCCAGTTCGTCGCGCGGCAACTCCCGCGCCGACCACAACGATTCCCACCGCCGCGTGGTCGGCGGTCCGTACGCGCGGTGCGCCAGTGCTAACAGCAGGCGGTGCAGCGCGGCCGTCACCACCGGGGCCTCGGCCTCGATCCACCGCAGATCATGGGCTTGCAGTAGCACCTCGGCCAGACCTAGTTCCGTGGCCGAGCCGTCGCTGCGAACCACCGGAAACCACGGTTCGGTCAACAGGTCGAAGCGCACTTTTCCTCCATTGTGGAATGAGTGGTCGAAGGCGCGCGCGGAATCGCGAACGAAATCCGCACGAGTGCGGGATCTGGTGTGTGAGCGGGTCGGACGGCTGTCGATGAACGGCCCGGAGGCGCGATCGAAAGGACGTTAGCAAGGCCCACCGACAGTCGAATCCGGGGTCTCGCGCTCGCATTCGGGTGTCGGGAAATGGCTGATCAGGGACAACGGGAGTCGAAAAGAAAACTTTCAACAACTGTCCGGGAAGACAGTCGGAAGGGAGTTCAGATCAGTTCGATGACTCCTCGGGCGCCACCAGCAGCCCGTGCTCCGGATCGTGCTCGAACCGCCACCCGTCGACCACCGCGATCCCGTCCTGGAGCAGCAGCGGGCGGTGCTCGGTGAGCCAGCCGCTGAACGCGAAGCAGTCCGGGACCGGCAGGTCCGCCAGCGCCGCGAACGCCGCCGGTTCCAGGTCCTCCGGCACGGCCAGCCGGACCGTCGAGCCCGCCAGCTCCGCGACGAGCTCCACCGCGAGCTCGGCGGATTCGAGGTCCACCGGTGTGCCGCGTCCCGTCACCGGCCCGGCGGCCGTCGTCCACAGCGGGACCAGCGCGATCTCCGGCAGGAACGGGGAGAACTCGTGGTCGGGATTCATCGCTCCTCCGGTCGCCGGTTCTTGCTGCGGGTCCGGGTTCGGCTGCCGGGGCGTTCGGTGAGGTCGTGGAGGGCGTCGTCCTCGTCGCTGCGCGGCACGCACACCACCTCGCCGTGGTAGTGCGCCTTGGTCTCGGTGTGCTCGTGCTTCGCCAGCGCCGTCGTTTCCCGGCTGCTCTCGTAGACGGCGCGGACCAGTTCGCCGACATCGGTCGGCAGCGTGATGCCCGTGCGCCCCGCTAGGACGCCCGCGGTCAGCTGCAGCAGGTGCGGCGCGTGGACGTGCGTGGTGGCGCGGGGCAGGCGGATCTCCTGCCGACCGGCGGTTCGTGCGCTCGCGAGCTCCGTGAGGCCGACCTTCGCCGTGCCCCGCGGCTTCCGGCGGTGCAGCCGGCCCAAGCGCTGGACGAGCAGGTCGATCGGGCACAGGTCGGTGACCAGCGCGTCCACGTCCAGGTCCAGGTTCTCCAACACCGAGGTGCCCACCACGATCACCCGGCCGGGGCAGTCGCCGTCGGGGCCCAGGAGCGCGTGCAGGCGCCGCTCGGTCTCGGCGCGGCGTTCGTCCGGGCCGGTCAACGTGATCACCTCGGCGGCGGGGTCGAGGCTCCGCAGTTCGTCGGCGGTGGCCGTGACCTGGGATACGACGCTGTGCACGATCATCGCGGCGCCCCGCTCGCCGAGCTCGTCGAGCACCCAGCGGCAGTGGTCGTCGCGCTCCAGCTCGACGACCTGCACCTGCCGCTCCTGCTGGTCGGATTCGAGCGGCACCGGCGGGATCCGCTCCTGCGCATCCACCCAGTTCAGCTGCCAGCCGTCGCCGGACTCCACCGGCTCCGGCCCGGTGACGGCCTCGACCCGCGCGCCCGCGCGCCACTCGGCGAGCAGCCGTTCCCGCCGCCGCGCCGTCAACGTCGCCGACATCAGCACCACCGGGATCTCCAGCCGACCGCACCACCACAGCAGCCGCTCCAGCAGCCGCGAGGTGTAGGTGGTGAACGAGTGCACCTCGTCGACCAGCAGGACCTTGCCGGACATGGCCGTCAGCTGCACGAACGTGTGCCGGGAGCGGACCACCGCCTGCAACGCCTGGTCGAGGGTGCCGACGCCGACGGGAGCCAGCACGCCGTGCTTCCGGGCGAACCACTCCCGGGCGTCGGCGCGGAGTTCCCACGACTCCTCGTGGTCCACACCGATGTCGAACGGCTCGCACCGGTGCTCGGCGCGCACCTGCTGGTAGCCGTCCCCGTGCGCGGGCACCGCGCGCAACGGGGAACCCGTGCGGGCCAGCACCTCGTTGAACTCGTCGTAGCAGGACTTGATGGTGGCGCGGGTCGGCATCGCCGCGTACACGCCCGACAGATCCAACCGCCGCACCAGCGCGGCCGCCGCCTGGATGCCCGCTTTCGTCTTGCCCTCACCGGTGGGCGCCTCGATCACCAGCACGCCCGGCCGGGTGCGGGAGGCGACGAGCTGCGCCACGGCCCGCTGCAACCCGCGCGGCCGCACGCCGAACATCTCGGTGAACCCGATCCGCTCGGGGCGCCACCGGGTCCAGCCGAAACCGTCGACGAGCTCCCGGGCGATCCGCCGCGATTCCCGGTGGTAGGCGTCCAGGTCCGGCACCTCCGGCCGCCACGGGAACCGCTTGCGGTCCGAGGCGATCCAGTCGCTGACCGTCGTGAGACCGGCCAAGCCGATCTGCGCGGGCAAGGTCCAGCTCGTCTCCCGCCACGGGGCCTCCGCGAGCGGCGGCAGGCCCCACAGCTCCGCGAGCCGGTCCGCCGTCGCGTCCCGCAACCGCCACCACTGCGCGCTCCCGACGTGCGCGCGCATTCTGGTGGACTCCTTGCGCGTGTCGG
Source organism: Saccharopolyspora sp. NPDC047091 (assembly GCF_040643635.1). Taxonomy (NCBI): domain Bacteria; kingdom Bacillati; phylum Actinomycetota; class Actinomycetes; order Pseudonocardiales; family Pseudonocardiaceae; genus Saccharopolyspora; species Saccharopolyspora sp. NPDC047091. The sequence continues at coordinate 28,085 of NZ_JBEYUS010000034.1, read as the reverse complement.
AGTCCGGCACCCAACCGTGGTGCCCGCCCAACACTTCGGCGAGCACGTCGCCCGCTGCCGCCGCGCCCCACTCGGCCAACCGGGTTCCCAGGTGCACCGCGGTGACCCGGTCGTGCGTGAGCTCCCGGCGCCTGCCCGGGACGGTCGCTTCGACCACCCGATCCAGATCGGGCACCGCCGCCGGTCCCAGCCGTCCGACGGCGATGTCGTAGCACCGCACCTGGAAGCTCGGCGAGATCTTCCCCAGGTCGTGCAGCCCGCACAGCACCGCCGCCCACGCCACCGGATCACCGAGCGGTGCCAGCGCGCGCTCCAGATCCGTCCGCGCCCGCGGCCCCAGCAGCACCGGGAACAGCAGCTCGGCGACCGCCGCCGTGTCGATCAGGTGGCAGATCACCGGATGCGGCTTCCCCGTGCGGCCCTCCTTGCCCCACGCCGCGGTGAGCGTCGCGAACAGCCCGTCCGCCATGTCCCCTCCGATGTCGATGGCACCGGATCATGCCGCACCGCTCCGGCGCGCGTGCGGACTTCGGGTCGCGGGTCGCGGTCAGATCCAGAACGGCGGGTCGCCGGGCTTCGCGCCCTTCGACAGGAACTGCATGTCGTCGTGGACCGTCCTGCGCGCTTCCAGCCACGCCTCGTAGCGCAGGGCCAGCCCGTCGCCACCTTCGCCGCGCCTGACCTGGTCCCGGTAGACGTGCAGCTCCCGCTTCGGCATCTCGGCGACGCGGCGGATGTAGTCGGCGACCGGCACGCCCTCGGTCTCGGCCGCAAGGGTCAGGACTCTCAGTGCGTCCGGATGTATCTCGGAGATCCGGTCCAGGCGGATCCGGTAGCGGATCGGCGATCCGTCCTGGAGTTCGTCCTCGAACCAGCCGTCGTCGTGCGTGCGCCGCGACATCGTTCCCCCGCCGTGCGACCGCCGCGATCGGGCCGGTCCCGACGTCCAGCGGTGCCGCTCGAATGATGGTCGGCGGCAGGCACGGCACGACAGGGCCGACCGGGTGCGCTGCCGACGGCGCCGGGCGAGCCGGTGGGAGACCGTCCGCACCCGGCGTGATCTCGGCCCGGGCAAGGCCGCGCGCGTGCGGGGCGGGGCCGTCGGCAGGGTGATGTGCCCGGGTCAGGACAGCTTCCGGTACCACCGTGCCGGCGCCTTCAGCGCGCGCGGATCAGCCGCCGACCCGCGGAGCTCACCGTGGCGTGCGTCTCCTCGGGTGGGTTCGCCCCCGCGCCGGGGCGGCGATTGGCAAGATCGCCCGGGTTCCGAACGACCGGTGGGTGTGGTGTTGAGCGAGATGATGGACGCGCGCGCGAATGTTCTCGAAGTGGACCGCTGGCTGCGGGTGGGCGCGGTGCCACCGGAAGCTGTCGGGTACGTGCCGATGGTCGCGGCGGACGAGCCGGGACTCGTGGCCGCGGGGACGACGCTGTTCCACGGCGACGGATTCGGGAAGACCGCCACCGTCGTCGACCAGGTGGAGCGAGCCTGGATAACCGGCAAGGTGGACCTGCTGGTGTGGGTGGAGGCCGGATCGCGCGAATCGATCCTGTCCACCTACGCGACGGCGGCGGCGAAACTGGGGCTGCGCTCCGGTCGTGGCCCGGAGCGGGATGCCGTGCGTTTCCTGGAGCACCTGGCGGCATCCGCTTGCTGCTGGGTGGTGGTGTTGCACGACATCGCGAGCCCGGAGGTCCTCGAAGGACTGGTCCCGCCTGCGGGTGGTCGAGTGCTCGCCACGTCGCGGATCGGACCGGACGAGATCGCCGAGGTGCTGCCCGACGTCACGGCGATCGAGCTGCCCGGGCCGATCGATCCGGAGCGGCACCTGACAGCGCGGGGAGCCGGCGGTGCGAGCGACGACATGTCGGCCGTCTCCCGGACGTGGGGCGACGACCCGCTCGCCCTCGCGATGATCGCCGCCTACCTCCGGCAGAACCCGATCGGCCACCAGGAGTACTTCGAGCGGTTCCAGGCCGAAGGCGGCTCGCCGAGCGCCTTCCCCACGCGCAGCGCGCTCGCGCTCGCGAGCCGCACGGATCCGCTCGCGAGCCGGCTGGCGGACCTCCTGTCCGCCACCGACGACCACGGGGTCCCGGTCGAACTCATCACCAGCGAGCCCGTGCTGCGCTACCTGCGCCAGGACTCCGATGTGGACCCGAGCCCGAACGACGTGTCGGCGGCACTCCGCGTCCTGCGCGACCTGGAGCTGCTCACCGAGAAGCAAGACATCATCCGGTGCTACCGGGGTACGCGCCGCGTCCGGTGGGAGGACCTGCCGGAGGCGGAGCGAGGCCCGGTCGTCACCACGATCGCCGACGGCCTCGTCGAGATCGTCGCCGACGCGGACGCCGCCGGGCATCGGATGTTCCGGGCCAACATCGAGTTCCTGCTCGGTGTCGGAGACCACCTGATCCGGCCCGAGGTGCACGACGCCGTCGGGGAAGTGGTGCAGAGCCTCGGGGACCACGGGCTCGACGCCGCTCAGGCGGACTTCCTCCGCCGGATGGCGACGCGGTGCACCGACCTGCGCGGCCCCGATGACCTCTCGACCAAGTTGCTGCGCACCATGGCGGACGCGGAACGAGATCGTGATCCGGAAGCCACTCGTGCCGCCCTGGAATCGGTCCTGACCGCAGCGAACATCGAACCCGGACCCGACCACGACCAGACCGTCGAATGCCGGGAAGCGCTGCTCGACGTCCTCGACGGACTCGGTGCCGCCGCCGCAGCGGTGGAGGTCGCCGCGCACGCCCGCGACTCCCGGTCACGTCGGCTCGGGCCCGGGCATCCGGACACCGTCGCGGCTTCCCTGGACGTGGCGAGGCGTCGGCACGAGCTGGGCGATGCCGCGGCGGCGCAGGGCGAATGGGACGCGCTGCTGAGCGAACGAGCACCGGAATCCGATGATCCGGGCGCGACCGAAATTCAGGTGCACCGCCACCGGATCGGCGTGCTCACCCACGGGGACCCGGACCGGGCGCGGGCGGAGCTCAGCGAGCTGATCACCCGGGCGGAAGCGGCACTCGGCGCGGAACATCCGGTCACTGCGGACTGCCGCGAAGACCTCGCGGGCGTGCCGGGAGGAGATCCGGCGGAGAACCTGGAGCTGCTGGCGCGGGTGGTCGTCGACCGCACCCGCGCGCTCGGCCACTCGGCCCCCGACACGCTGCGAGTTCGACTGCACGCCGCCCGGCTCCGGGAGGTGTTCGACACCACCGGCGCGCTGGTGGAGTTCGACGGCCTGCTGCCGGTGCTGCGCGGCGCGCTGGGCGCGGCGCACGCCGATTCGGTGTTCGCGGCCCAGGAGATCGCGGGGTTGCGGTGCACGTCGGGTGATTCCGCAGGCTCGCTCGCCGCGCAGCAGGAGCTGATCCGGGAGCTGGAGCGCGAATGCGGCACGGAACACCACCAGACGTTCGCGGCCCGCGACTACGCGGCGGATCTCCGAGGCTGGTGCGGCGATCCGGTGGGAGGGCAGCAGGAACTCGACCAGCTGGCGTTCGACCTCACCCGCACTGTCGGCCCCGCGCACGTGCAGACCGTGCACGTCGAGCGGAAGGCGGCCGTGCGGCTCGGGGAGAACGGCGACCCGCACGCCGCGGCGGACCGGTTGACCGCGCTGGCCGAGCGGCTCGCCGCCGAGGCCGACTGGGCGGGGACGGCCTCGTTCGAACTCCGCGGCGAGCTGGCCTGGTGGCAGTCCGCCGCGGGCCGATCCGAGGAGGCGGTGCGGACCAGCGCTGCACTGTTCGACGACGTCTGCGCCGCGTACGACGAACACGATCCGCGGCGGACGCCGTACCACCTGAGCCTCGCGCAGTTCCGCGGTTGGGGCGGAGATCCGGCGGCGGCCGCGGCGGAGTACCGGCGGGTGCGGGACGCACAGCTCGCCTTCCAGGCGGTGGATCATCCGGACGTGCTGCGCACCCGCTACGCACTGGTGGACTGGACCGGCTGGGCCGGGGATGCCGCGGGCGCGGTGGAACTCGCTGAAGAGCTCGCCGTGGACTGCGCGCGTGCACTCGACGCCGACGATCCGACGAAGCTGGGCGTGGACGGGGCGCTGGCGACGTGGCGCCGCGCGAACGGAGATGCGGTCGGCGCAGCGGAGCAGTACGCGGCGCTCGCGGCCGACCACGCGCGGGTTTACGGCCCGATCGCGTCCAGCACGATCTGGGCCGCGGACTCGGCCGCGCAGTCGTGGGCCGCCGCGGGTGACTTCGCCGCGGCCCGGCGCACGTACGACGAACTGGTGATCAGGCTCAGCAGCATCGCGGGCCCGGACCACCCGGAGACAGTGGACGTCCGGCACCTGCGGGCGATCTGCGGCGCGACATCGGACCCCGCGTCGGCGGTGGCGGACCTCGAGTTGCTCGAACGGGACGCGACACGGGTGCTCGGCGCGGCGCACCCGGACACGCTGCGCGTGCGCCGGGACCTGGCGGAGATGTGGGCCGCGGCCGGCGATCCGCGCCGTGCGATTGCAGAATTCGACGAACTCGCGGTGGTCCGGGTGGACGCGTTCGGTCCGGACCACCCGGACCTCGACGAGCCCGCGCCGGGAACCCGCGGGACCCCTGGCAGCGCTGCCGCTGCGGCCGCCACGCTCGACGGGGTCGTCGCCGCCCTGGAGGTCGATCGCGGCCCGGGCAACGCCGTGGTCGCCCGAGGCGTCGCGGCCGAATGGCACGGATTGGCCGGGGATCCCGCCGGAGCGGCGTCGGCTCTCCTGGAAGCGACCGCAGTGGCGGAGGACTTGCTCGGCGCCCGTAACCGGGACGTGATCCGGTTGCTCGACCGGCTCGCGTACTGGCACGCCCGCAACGGGAACCACGCCGCGGCAGCCGAGGTGCACCGCCGAGTCCTCGACTCGAAGGGGCGGAGCAGCTTCCCTGATCGGAACGAGATCGCGCACCACAGCCTGTCCATCGCGATCAACCTCGATGCTGCCGGTGACCGAGCCGAGGCGGTGCAGGCGTTCGAAGACTGGGCGGAGCGGAGCACCGCGTTGTTCGGAGCGACGCACCTGCGGGCGCTCGACGCCTGGTCCGTCGTCGTGGAGCACCGAGGCAACAGCGGCGACGTGGCAGGCGCTGCGTCGCTGGCCGCCGCGCGGGGAATCCCGGTCCAGACGTACCCGCGCCCGCGCCCGCGCACCGCGCAGGAGCTCGCCGCGCACGAGCGGCTCGCCTACTGGTGCGCTCGAGGTGGGGAGGCGGCGGCCGCAGCACAGCTGTACCGCGAGACCGCGCTCGGCTGGGCCGCGACCGCCGGACCCGACGATCCCGACGCGCTGCGCACCAGGGAACTGGCCGCCCTCTCGCTCGGGGACAGCGGCGATGTGGCGGGCGCCGCCGCACTGCTCGACTGGGTGCTGGCCGACCACGAGCGCGTCTACGGCGCGCGCCATCCCGTCACCGAAGCCGTGCGCGAACGCCGGATGCTCCGAGCCGACTAGCGGAGCGGCCCACCCGCCCCGGGTGGGCCGCTCCTCGCATCAGTAGAGCTTCCGGTAGCCCTCCTGGAGTTCGTGCTCCAGGTGGGCGGGGTCGATGTCGAGGCCGGATTGGGCGGCGGCGATCTCGCCGGGGGAGGGGATTTCGGCGGCGAGGGATTGGGTTTCCGGGTTCCAGAGCCGGGAGCGCAGCATGGCGCGGCCGCAGTGGAAGAACACCTGCTCCACCTCGACGATGATCGCGAACATCGCCTCCTTGCCCTCCACGCGCATCCGGGCGAGCACGTCCGGATCATCGGTGGGGTAGCCGCTCCCGTTGATGCGCAGCACCTCCACCACGCCGGGCACCAGGAACAGCAAGCCGATCCCGTCGTTCTCGGCGAGGTTCCGGAACGAGTCCGCGATCTTGTTGCCGGGCCGGTCCGGGATGGCGAGCGTGCGGTCGTCGAGGACCTTCACGAAACCGGGGTAGTCGCCGCGCGGGGAGCAGTCGGCGCGCCCCTGCGCGTCCGAAGTGGACATCGACAGGTACGGGGAGTGCGCGATGAACCGGTGCGCGTGCGCGTCGACCCGGTCGCCGCCCTTGAGGGCCTTCACCACGTCGTCGGGTTCGCCGAGCCGAGCGCGCAGCTCCGCCATCGGTACTCGTCGTGGCCGGGTGCCGGCGAGCGTCATCCGGGGCTCCTTCCGCAGCGCTGGTGACGGTGTCTCCGCAGGTCGTGCCATGATTATGAGCAATTGTTCGGTTCGCGCGCCACTCGCTTTCGCGCCGGCCCAGGGAGGTTCCGTGAGCTCCGGAGAACGACGTCTGCGACCTCGGAAGACGCCGCGCCAGGTGCGCGCGGAGCTCACCAGGGAACGCATCCTCACCGCGGCTGCTCACGTTTTCACCGAGCACGGCTACGCGGCGGGCACCACGAACCGGATCGCGGAGCGGGCGCGGATCTCGATCGGCTCGCTGTACCAGTACTTCCCGAACAAGGACGCGATCCTGGTGGAACTGCTGACCAAGCACCTCGACGACGGCATCGCGGCGACCCGCGCCCACCTGGCCGCGCAGCAGCCCGCCACGGTGGAAGAGGCGGTGCGCGGGTTCGTGCGGGCCGCCATCGAGAACCACCTGGACGATCCGAAGCTGCTGCGCGTCATGTTCGAGCAGGCGCCGCGTTCGCAGGCCCTGCTGGAGAAGATCGAGCGGCTGGAGCGGGAACACGTCGCTCGCGCTCGCGAGCTGATCGAACGGCACCCGGAGGTGCGGGTCGGCGATCCGCGGACCGCGGCCCGACTCGTCGTGTCCACAGTGGAACTCGTGGTGCACCAGCTGATCTCGTCGGCCGACCCGATCGACGTCCCCCGCTTCGAGGACGAGCTGACCACGATGCTGACCCGCTACCTCACCGGCGGACCGCTGCGGTGAGGGTCGCCGGGGTCGGTTCGGCGCTGTGGTGAGGGGTCGCCGGGGTAGCCCGGCGCGGTGGAGGGACCTGGTGCCGCGTTGAGGCGCCGACGGGGTCAGCCCGCTCCCGCGGATCAGCCCCGCGCTGCGGTGCGGCGCCGTCGGGGTCATCCCGAGTCCACGGATCAGCCCCGTGCCGCGGTGAGGCCCCCGGAATCAGCCCAGCGCCGCGGTGACCGCTCGGGTGGTGAGCTCGTCGAGGGTGGTGGGCTGCTGGCCGCGCTCCAGGGGGAGTTCGCCGGTGACCGAGGCGCCGAGCACCTCGCGGATCTCGCCGGTGCCGTAGAAGGCGCGGACCTGGCCGAAGTACTCCACCAGCCGCCGGGCCGAGCCGGTCACCGGGTCGGCGCCGGTGATCGGGTCCAGGAACGCGTTGATCAGGTTCCACGAGCCGTGCTCGCGCACCACGGCCAGCACCACTTCCGGCAGGGTGCGAGCCGCGGTCGGATTCGGCCGCGCGTCGGGGACGGCGTGCACCAGCGCCCGCAGCCAGGCGTTCGCGGCGCGGTCTGCCTGCTCGCGGTCCCCGCCGAGGTTGGCGGTGAGCTTCGCCAGGTCCAGGCGCGCGTAGCGGTAGTAGCAGGCCGCGGCGAGTTCGGTGGCCCGGCCGGGTTCGGCGGCGGTGCCGGCGGGGTGCGTGGACAGCGCGTCCGCGATCTCGCAGGCCGGTTCGGCGGTGAAGTCCTCCGCGGTGGACGGATCGCCGCCGAACAGCGCGACGTCGATCGCCTGCCGGGGCGCGAGCACCCGCGCTGCGGCCTCCCGCTGCTGGGCGGCGGTCTTCACGTTGGCCAGCAGCAGTTCGTCCTGCCGCGCCTGCTCGGGGCTCTCCGCGTTGGCGATGATCTTCTTGCGGCGGGTCGCGCGGTCGGCGTACTCCTCCCGGTTCTCCAGGCAGAACCGGGCGAGGCGCTCGCCGGCGCGTTCGGCGGTGAACACCACCGAGCGGGTCAGGTCGCCGCCGTCGAGGCCGAGGCCGAGCTCGTAGAACGCCTCCCGCACCAGCTCCTCGGTGTCCGCGCCGGGTTCGTCGGCGCAGCTCGCTGCGTCGATCCAGCGGCCCGCCTCGGCGATCAGCTCCCGGGTGGAGATCCCGGCGTCGGCGAGGGGCAGGTCCTGCTCGGCCAGCAGGTCGCGGACCGACCGGCGCAGGTAACGGGCGGGGAGCTGCTCCCGGGTGACGTTGCCGAAGGTGGCGTGCCGGGGGCGGTCCGCCTCGTCCCCGCCGAGCTCGGTGGCCGGGACGGAGTGGAGCAGGTGCAATTCCACGATCATGGGACGTTCCTCCGGGAGTGGGCTCGCGGGAGCGCGGCAGGCGTCGCGAACCACGGCGCGGGTCGGACGGGCGCACCGATCGTGCGCGGGGACGGGCAGGTCGTGGGTCCGGACCCGTGCCGCGGTGGTGCCGGGGAGCGTTGCGGGCGGGCCGTGCGGCGGCTCGTCCAGCAGGCCGGAACTCACAGGCTTTCCTCCGGGCAGGAAGGGGTGCGACGGGGAGTCGGGGACCATCGGCTGGCGGAGTGCTGCGGGTCGCGTCGCTCCTGCGGCCGGTGGGGTCATCGGTTCTTCCGCTCGGCGAAGCGGCGAACCTGGTGCACTCCTCGCTGAGTGCGTTCCGGAATGCGACCTCGATCGACGGTAGCAAGCCCGGCTCGCGCTGCCAACGCGCCCCTCGCAGTGCCGTGACCTGCGGGAATCATGGCTGCCTGGTGCCGGGAACGTCGGATGACCGAGCGTCGCGGGGAGCGCGTCCTGCGACGATGGCCGGTGGCGGCAATTACCGGAACGGAATGGTCTCGCTGCCGGAACTCCTTGTGATCTTCATTTCCCGTTCGCCAGGTCCGTTCGGCCGAGCCCGGGACGACTCCATTCGGCCCGCTGGTCTCGTCCGCACGTTCTTCTGATCCCGGGATCGAAAGTAATTGCGGCCGATAAATGTGCGATGTCAGCACTGATGCGGGTTCGGAACGGCGATTCATCGGCAATTGCGCCGACCGCCCGTCGGGTTGTCGTGGTCCTGGGATCGGTCCAGCGGGCCGGTGCGATTCTCGCATCGATCCGCCGCGGTGAATGGTGTCGTGCGGAATGTGCCGCGAGCCGGTCCGCGCGTTCGTGCGGGTGCGGGCGGCAGCATCCGGGAAACGGCGTCGGAAAGCCGTGTTGTCGCACGTGGATCTCCTTCCGGTTCGGTCGTTCGGCGTGCGCTGCGCCGCGTCGCGATACCGCGGCGGCGGCCGCCCGTCGAGCCGGATCCCGTTCGGCGGGGAAAGCACCCGCGAACCGGTTCCCGCTGGTGGTGGCGGTCCGGAACGCCGGCGCCCCCGGCGAACCAGGGAATACCGGGCGATTCGGCGAGGTTACTGGTGATTTCCCTAGATCGCGCGCCTGGTGATTTCCTTAGACGTGCCGGAATGGTGGTTCTGAAGATTGCGAGCGGTTCCGCGGCGTCTCTAGCGTGGTCTCCAGATTGATCCCGAGCGGGGTTATCGCTCATTCAGGAGGCGCGTGATGCGAACAGCCGAGCCGGTGCACCGGGACCACGCGGCGGGGGCGGCGTGAGCACGGCCGCGCGCACGGTGCTGTTCCCCGGCCAGGGATCGCAGCGCACCGGGATGGGCGCCGAGCTCTTCGAACGCCACCCCGAGCTCACCGCCCGCGCCTGCGACGTCCTCGGCTACGACCTGCCCGCGCTGTGCGCGCAGAACCCGGACGGGCGCCTCGACGACACCCGCTACACCCAGCCCGCGCTGTACGCGGTGAACGCGGTGTCCTACCTGGACTCGCTGGAACGCGGGGAGCCGGCGGCGGACTTCCTGCTCGGGCACAGCCTCGGCGAGTACAACGCGCTGCACGCGGCCGGCGCCTTCGACTTCGAGACCGGCCTGAAGCTGGTGCGCAAGCGCGGCGAGCTGATGTCCCGCGCCGACGGCGGCGCGATGCTCGCCGTGCTGGGCGTCCCGCGCGCCGAGCTGCGCGCGCTGCTCGCCGAGCACGACCTCGCCGACCTGGACCTGGCGAACATCAACACCGCCGCGCAGCTGGTGCTCTCCGGCGACCGGGAGCGGATCGACCGCGCGCAGCAGGCCCTCGGCGAACGGGACGTGCGGGTCGCCCGGTTGAAGGTCTCCGCCGCCTTCCACTCCCGGCACATGGCGCCGGCCCGCGACGAATTCGCCGCGTTCCTCAAGGGATTCCGGTTCGCGCCGCTGCGCGCCACCGTCATCGCCAACCTCACCGCCCGCCCCTACGCCGACCAGGACGTGGCCGCCACCCTCAGCGAGCAGATCGCCGGTTCGGTGCGCTGGCTCGACAGCGTCCGCTACCTGCTGCGGCGCACGACGCTGGACGGGTGCCGCGAGGTCGGCGACTCGCAGGTGCTGACCCGCATGGTCCGCCAGATCGATGCCACCCCCGAGGCCGCCGAGCCGCGGCCCCGGTTGTTCTGCGTCGCCTACGCGGGCGGTGACGAGCGCGCCTACGCCGGGCTGGCCGAGCACACCGACCTGGACGTGGCCGTGCTGGAACGGCCCGGGCACGGCGCGCGGATCTCCGAACCGCTGCGCACCGACCCCGGCGAGATCGTCGAAGACCTGCTGGCGCAGCTGCGGAACCGGCTCGGCGAACCGTACGCGCTGTACGGGCACAGCCTCGGCGCGCGGCTCGCCTTCCTGCTGTGCCACCGGATCCGGGAGGAAGGGCTGCCCGCGCCCGCGCACCTGATCGTCTCCGGCGAGAGCGGCCCGTCGATCCCCAGCCGGGAGCGCGACACCTGGCGGCTGCCCACCGCCGAGTTCTGGGCGCACCTGGACCGGCTGGGCGGGCTGCCCGCCGAACTGCGCGAGCACGAGGACCTGCTGGCGTTCTACGAGCGAATCCTGCGCGCCGACTTCACCGCGCTCGGCGCCTACCGGCACCCGCGGGTGCCACCGCTGGACGTGCCCATCACCGCGCTCAGCGGCGAGGACGAGTGGTTCACCGGGGACGACATCGGCGCCTGGCAGCGGGAGAGCACCCGGCCGCTGCGCACCCACCGGTTCCCCGGCGACCACTTCTTCATCCGGGACCAGTGGCCCGCACTGGCCCGGATCGCCGGTTCCGCGTTCGCCGCCTAGCGGGCCGGTGCCGGGAAGACCACGACGACGATGCGGAGGACCGCGATGAAGGACGAGTTGAAGGACCACCTCGAAGAGCAGTTCCTGTTCGAGTTCGACGCCGAGATCACCGAGGACACCGACCTGTTCAAGGCGGGCATCCTCGACTCCTTCGGCTACATCTCGCTGATGGCGCACATCGAGGAGCGCTACGGGGTGCAGTTCGAGGAGGACGAGCTGCTCGGCAACGTCATGGTGTCGCTCAACGGCATCGCGGCCTTCGTCGAGGGTGCCCGCGAGCGGGCGCTCGAGAGCCGGTGACGGCATGTGCGGCATCGCCGGGTTCTACGGCAGCCCGCGCCCTCCGCAGGAGTACGCGGACCTGATGCACGACATGCTCGCCCAGATCGAGCACCGCGGCCCGGACGAGGCGGGCTGCCTGCTCGACGACCGGCTCGCGATGGGCACGGTGCGGCTGAGCATCATCGACCTCGCCAGCGGCCAGCAGCCCGTGCTCAGCGCGGACCGGCGCTTCCGGTTGTGCTACAACGGCGAGCTCTACAACTACCGGGAGCTGCGCGCCGAACTGCTCGCCCGCGGCGTCGCGTTCCGCACCGAATCCGACACCGAGGTGGTGCTGAACGCCTGGGCGGAGTGGGGTCCGGACTGCCTGCCGAAGTTCAACGGGGCGTTCGCGTTCGCCGTCCACGACGCGGTCACCGATGAGCTGCACCTGGCCCGCGACCGGTACGGCAAGCGGCCGCTGTTCGTGGCCCGGCACGACGGCGCGCTGCTGTTCGCCTCCGAGATGAAGGCGTTCCTGGCGTACCCGGGGTTCCGCTTCGAGTTCGACCCGGACCAGCTGACCTCCATCTACGCGACCTGGACGCCGCTGCCCGCGCAGAGCGCCTACCGCGGGATCGAGCAGATCCCGATGGGCGAGTACCTGTCGGTGCGCGGCGACGAGGAGCGGCGCGGCCGGTGGGCGCCGCTGGACCTGACGCCCGGTCCGGCGCCGGAATCGGAGCAGGAGGCCGTGGAACTGGTGCGCGGCGACCTGGAGCGCGCCGTGGACGTGCGGCTGCGCAGCGACGTGGAGGTCGGGGTGTACGCCTCCGGCGGCCTCGACTCCTCGATCATCGCGCACCTCGCCGCCCGCCGCACCGACCGTCCACTTCGGACGTTCTCGATCGAGTTCGAGGACGCCGAGTTCGACGAGTCCGCCGAGCAGGACGAGCTCACCGCGCACCTCGGCACCCGGCACTCGAAGCTGCGCGTCACCGACGACGACGTCGCCGAGGCGTTCCCCGACGCCGTCCGGCACGCCGAAGTCCCCGCGTTCCGCACCGCGTTCGTGCCGATGCACCTGCTGTCCCGGCAGGTCCGGCGCGACGGCATCAAGGTGGTGCTCAGCGGCGAAGGCGCCGACGAGGCGTTCCTCGGCTACGGCATCTTCAAGGACACCCGGCTGCTGTCCGAGTGGGACGCGCTCGACGACGAGACCCGCCGGGAGCGGATGGGGCGGCTCTACCCGTACCTGGCGCACTTCAACGGCGCCGACGAGCAGCGCCGGATGCTGGGGCTCTACCAGCAGTTCTCCACCGAGCAGCGGCCCGGCCTGTTCTCGCACCAGATGCGGTTCCAGAACGGGCGCTTCGCATCCCGGCTGCTCGCCGCGCCCGGCGACCCGCTGGCCGCGGTGGAGCGGCTCGTCGCCGAGGAACCCGGGTACGCGGAGCTGGCACCGGTGCAGAAGGCGCAGTGGCTGGAGTTCCGCACCCTGCTGGCCGGCTACCTGCTGTCCACCCAGGGCGAGCGGATGGCGCTGGCGCACGGAGTGGAGAACCGCTGCCCGTTCCTCGACCCGGCGGTGGTGGCCCGCGCGGCCTCGGTCAACGGGCGCTTCGGCGACCCCTACGACGAGAAGTACCTGCTGAAGCAGGCGTATGCGGACGTGCTGCCGGAACGCATCGTGAAGAAGGGCAAGTTCCCCTACCGCGCACCGGATTCCGCGGTGTTCGTCCGTTCCCGCCCCGACTACCGGGACCTGCTGCTGGACCCGGACGTGCTCGGCGAGATCCCCGCCCTGGACGCGCGGTTCGTGCGCAAGTTCGTCAACCGCGTCTACGACGCGCCGCCGGAGCGCATCGGCACCAAGGAGAACCAGGCGTTCGTGTTCCTGGCGTCCACGGTGTGGCTGCACCACTGGTTCGTGCGCGGGCACGGCCTGAACCGGAACCCGCTGCGGGTGCCGCTGCGGGTCGTCGACGAACGCAGCTGCGCGGCCGCCTGACCTCCGAATCCCGCGCGCCCCCGGCCGGGCGCGCGGGACGACCACGACCACGGCCGGACGAGCCGACGCGGGCCGCAGCGGCACCGGTGCTGAGACGGAGAAGACTTCGATGGACCACGGAACCGATGACCACGACATCGCCATCATCGGCACCTCGCTGCGCCTGCCCGGCTCGCGGACGATGGACGAGTTCTGGGGGCACCTGGCGGCGGGCCGCTCGCTGATCAGCGAGGTGCCGGAGCGGCGCTGGCGCAAGGAGGACCACCTCGGCGACCCGCGCCGCGAGTTCAACAAGACCAGCAGCGCCTGGGGCGGGTTCGTCGACGACGTGGACTGCTTCGACGCCGAGTTCTTCCAGATCTCCCCGCGCGAAGCGCAATCCATGGACCCGCAGCAGCGGATGGCCCTCGAACTCAGCTGGCACGCCGTGGAGGACGCCGGGTACCGCGCGGACCGGCTCGCGGGCTCGGCGACCGGCGTGTTCATGGGCGTGTGCCACTGGGACTACGCGGAGCTCGTCGAGCAGGAGGTCGCCGAGGTCGACGCCTACTACCCGACGGGCGCGGCCTACGCGATCATCGCGAACCGCGTCTCGCACCACTTCGACTTCCGCGGACCCAGCGTCGTCAACGACACCGCCTGCGCCAGCTCGCTGGTCGCGGTGCAGCAGGGCGTGCAGGCGCTGCTGGCCGGGGACTGCGAGTACGCGCTGGCGGGCGGGGTGAACCTGACCTGGTCGGCGCGGCACTTCATCGCGTTCGCCAAGGCCGGGATGCTCTCCCCGGACGGGAAGTGCCGCGCGTTCGACGCGGGCGCCAACGGGTACGTGCGCGGCGAGGGCGGCGGCGTGGTGCTGCTCAAGCGGGCCGCGGACGCGCGCCGCGACGGCGACCCGGTGCACGCGGTGATCAAGGGCATCGGCAGCAACCACGGCGGGCGCACCAGCTCGCTGACCGTGACCAACCCGGAGGCGCAGGCCCAGCTGATCAGCGGCATCTACCGGCGGGCGGGCATCGCGCCGGAGACGGTCAGCTACGTGGAGACACACGGCCCGGGCACCCCGGTCGGCGACCCGATCGAGATCCGCGGGCTGAAGAAGGCGTTCGCGGACCTGCGCGACGGTGCCGAGGCGCCCGCCGAGCACCGCTGCGGCGTCGGATCCGTGAAGACCAACATCGGGCACCTCGAAGGTGCCGCGGGCATCGCCGGGATGCTCAAGGTGATCCTCGCGATGCGGCACCGGCAGCTGCCGGAGACGGTGCACTTCCGCAAGCTCAACCCGCTGATCAAGCTCGCGGGCAGCCCGCTGCACGTCGTCGACGAGCTCACCGGCTGGGACGGGCCCGGACCGCTGCGCGCGGGGGTGAGCTCGTTCGGCTTCGGCGGCACCAACGCGCACGTGCTGCTCGAATCCGGCGTGGACGTGCCCGCCGGCGAGGAGGTGCCCGGCGAGCAGTGGCTGCCGGTGTCCGCGCGCGACGAGCAGCGGCTGCGGGAGAGCTGCGCTGCCCTCGCGAGCTGGGTGCGGCAGCGGATCGAACGGGGCGAGCGCCCCGCGCTCGCCGACGTCGCCCGCACCCTGCGCGACGGCCGGGTACCGATGGCCGAACGCGCCGCGTTCCGCGCCGCCGACCTGGAGACCTGGGCGGACCAGCTGGAATCCGTCGCCGCCGGGGAGGTGACCGCCGGGTGCGAGCGCGGCCGCGCGGGCGAGGACGTGCCCGCCGGGCTGGACGCCGAGGACCTCGGGGAGCTCGGCGCGCGGTGGCTGGAGCAGGGCCGGTACCGGAAGTTCGCCGCCGCCTGGGCCACCGGGCTGCCGGTGGACTGGGCGCAGTGGCCGGAGCAGGGGCGGCGGCTGCACCTGCCGGGTTACGCGTTCGCCCGCACCCCGCACTGGTTCACGCCCACCGCGCCGTCCAACCTGAGCCCGCGCCCCGCCGAAACCCCGGTCCCGGCGGTGCCCGAGACCACCGCATTGGGTACCGGGGAGCGCTCCGGCGACGGCTGGAGCTTCCCGGTGCGCTTCGACGACACCCAGGGCTACGTGCGCGACCACGTCGTCGGTGGCACCCGCATCGTGCCGGGCGTGGCCGTGCTGGACCTGGTGCTGGCCGCCGCGCGCGCCGCGGGTCACCGGACGCCGCGGGTGCGCAACGCGGTGTGGATCCGCCCGCTGGCCGTCGGCCCGGACGGCCTGGACGCGCGGCTGCGGCTGACCGCCGCCGGCGATGGGCACGACTACGAACTCGTCAACCCGGCGGGCGAGCCGTACGCGAGCGGCCGCGTCGAACCCGGTGACGCGGCGCCGGAACCGGTGGACCTCGCCGAGCTGCGCGCGCGGCACCCCCGGGAACTGGCCGCCGACGCCGGGTACGCGGCGCTGCGGGCCAGCGGCATCGAGCACGGGCCCGCGCTGCGGGCGCTGACGGCGGTGCGCACCGGGCCGGACGGGGTGCTGGCGGAACTGCGGCTGCCCGCCGCGGCCGCCGCCGGCCCCGTGCTGCAACCCGCGGTCCTGGACAGCGCGCTGCTCGCCGTGCTCGCCGTCGGCGGCGACGGCGACTGGCGGGCACCGTCGGCGCCCGCGGTGCCGTTCGCGCTGGACGAGCTGGCGGCACCCGCCGCGACCACCGCCACCGCGCACGCGTGGCTGCGCCCGGCCGCGGGCGCGCGCGGGCGCGGCAAGGTCGACGTGGACCTGTACGACGACGCCGGCAGGCTGTGCGTCCGGTTCACCGGCTACACCGCCCGCTCGCTCGGCGGCGAACCGGCCGCCGAACCCGGGCAGGACCTGCTGGAGGTCACCGGGAACTGGGTCGAAGCACCGTCCACATCGGAGGGACCCGCGGGTCCGGTGGTGGTGCTCAACGCCGCCCTGGACGACGACCTGGTGCCCGCGAGCGCAGCCCGGCTCGGCGCCGACGTGCTGCCGCTGCCGGTGCCCGCCGGGGCCACCGACGCCGCCGCGATGCGCGCCGCGTTCGAGAGCTGCTACGCCCACCTGCAACGCCTCGGCAAGGGCCGGGTCCTGGTGGTGGCACCCGGCGAACCGGACTCGCCGGTGTTCGGGCCGCTGGCGGCGCTGCTCAAGACCGCGCGGCTGGAGAACCCCGCCTTCCGCGGCACGCTGGTGCTCCTCGACGGCTTCGACCCGCGCGACGCGGCCCGCTTCGAACGCGCCGTGCACGCCGAAGCCGCCACCGAGGACGCCGAGGTCGCGCACACCCGCGACGGGCGCCGCCTGCGCCACGAGACCACCGAGATCCCGGCCGGGGAGCCGGGGGAGAGCCTGCTGCGCACCGGCGGCGTCTACTGGATCACCGGCGGCACCGGGGGCATCGGACGGCTGCTCGCCGAGCACCTCTGCACCCGGTACGCGGCGACCGTCGTGGTCAGCGGCCGCTCCGAGCAGGGGCCGCCCCCGCCGCACCAGCGGGTGCACCACGTGCGCGCGGACGTCACCGACGCGGCGAGCGTGCGGGCCGCGGTGGACGCCATCCGCGCGGGGCACGGGCGCCTCGACGGCGTGTTCCACGCGGCCGGGGTGCTCGACGACGGCTACCTCGCCACCAAACCCCTCGCGAGCACCGCCGCCGTGCTCGCCCCCAAGGTCGACGGCACCGCGCACCTCACGGCGGCCACCCGCGACCTCGACCTGGACTTCCTGCTGCTGTTCGGTTCCGTCGCGGGCGCCTTCGGCAGCGCCGCGCAAGCCGACTACGCCGCCGCCAACGCCCACCTCGACGCGATCGCCCTGCAACGGCAGGCCGCGGGCGCCGAGACGCGGGTGCTGGACTGGCCGCTGTGGGCCGACGGCGGGATGCGGATGGACGCGGCCACCGCCGCCTACCTGCGCAAGCGCACCGGCACCGTGCCGCTGCCCACCCCGGTCGGGCTGGCCGCGGTGGAACGGGCGCTGCGCACCGGAGCACCGGTGCGGCGGGTCGTGCTGCACGGCGAGCGCGCCAAGCTGCGGGTGTACGCGGGGCTGGACCGGCCGGTCGCGGCGGACCCGAGACCGGCGACCCCGGTGCCGAACGCGGTGGCGGCGCCGGTCGCCGAGCTCGACGACGCCGAGCTGGCCGAACGCGCCCAGGACTTCCTGCGCGAGGTGTTCGCGGCGGTCACCCGGCAGGACCCGGACGGCATCCTGGCGGACGAGAAGCTGGAGCACTACGGCATCGACTCCATCGCGATCGTCGACCTCACCAGCACTCTGGAGGACTCGTTCGGGTCGCTGCCGAAGACGTTGTTCTTCGAGCACGTGGACCTGCGCGGGGTGGCGGAGTACTTCGTCGCCGAGCACCGGGAGCGGTTGCTGGAACTCGTGGCACCGATGGAGTCCACTGTGGATTCAGTGGGCGAGGTCGCCGCTGCGCGGACGAATGGCGCTGGGCCGGAGGGGAGTCCGGAGCCGGCGGTCGCGGCTACCGGCACCACGATTCCGGGCGCCCCGGCCGCCGCAGCGACTTCGGCTGCTGCGGTACCGGCCGCTGCCGGGGTTTCGGCTGCCGCGATCCCGGCCGGCGCGATCCCGGCTGCCGCGACCCCGGTCGGCGCGATCCCGGCTGCTATCGGGAGTTCGCCTGCCGCTGGAACTTCCGCCGTAGCCGGGACCCCGGCCGCCACCACGACCCCGCGCCCCGCCGACCCCCGCCAGGACCCCGACCGGCACGACATCGCCGTCGTCGGCATGGCCGGTCGCTACCCGGGCGCCGACACCCTCGAAGAGTTCTGGGACCTGCTCAGCGAGGGCAGGCACAGCTTCGAGACCGTGCCCGCCTCCCGCTGGCGGCACGGCGACATCCACTTCGACGAGCGCGAGGTGCTCGGCAAGACCGTCGTGCGCACCGGCACCTTCCTGCGCGACGTGGACGCGTTCGACCCGCGCTACTTCAACATCTCCCAGCGCAACGCCGAGATCATGTCCCCGGAGGTGCGGCTGTTCCTGCAGGCCGGGGTGACCGCGCTGGAGGACGCCGGGTACTCGCGGGAGACGCTGCGCCGCCGCTACGACGGCGACGTGGGCGTGCTCGTCGGCTCGATGAACAACAGCTACGCCTACTACGGCTTCCAGAACATGCTGCAGCGCGGCACCACCACCAGCGGCAGCGAAGTCGGCGTGATGGCGAACATGCTGTCCTACCACTACGGGTTCACCGGCCCGTCGGTGTTCGTGGACACCATGTGCGCCTCGTCGTCGGCGTGCGTGCACCAGGCGGTGCGGCTGCTGCGCGACGGCGAGACCCGGATGGTGGTGGTCGGCGGCATCAACCTGATGCTGCACCCCTACGACCTGATCTCCACCTCGCAGGCGCACTTCACCACCAAGTCCGCGGACGTGGTGCGCAGCTACGGGCTCGGCGCGGACGGCACCATCCTCGGCGAGGGCGTCGGCGCGGTGGTGCTCAAACCGCTCGGCGAGGCCGTCGCCGACGGCGACCACGTGTACGGCGTGATCAAGGGCAGCGGGCTCACCAACGCGGGCGTGCGCAACGGGTTCACCGTGCCCAGCCCGCAGCAGCAGGCCCGCGCCATCGAACGCGCGCTGGACGACGCCGACGTGGACGCCCGCACCATCAGCTACCTGGAGGGCCACGGCTCGGCGACCTCGCTGGGCGATCCGATCGAGATCAAGGGCGCGAGCCTCGCGTACGGCCGGGACACCGACGACACCGGGTTCTGCGCGCTGGGCTCGGTGAAGTCGAACGTGGCGCACCTGCTGTCCGGCTCCGGGCTGGTGGGGCTGACGAAGGTGCTGCTGCAGCTGCGGCATCGCACCCTGGCACCGTCGCTGCACTCCGAGACGCTGAGCCCCGCGATCGACTTCACCGCGACGCCGTTCGCGGTGCAGCGGGAACGCGCCGAGTGGCAGCGGCCGGTGGTGCGCGGTGAGCAGGTGCCGCGCCGCGCCGGGGTCACCTCGATCGGCGCCGGTGGCATCAACGTCCACCTGGTGGTGGAGGAGCACGACGGCCGGGTGGTCGCCGCCCCGGACAGCGGGCGGCCGCAGCTGCTGGTGTGCTCCGCGATGACGCCGCAGGCGCTGCGCACCGTGCTCGGCGACCTGCGCGCGCACCTGGAGTCGGCGCGGCCCGGGCTCGACGCGCTGGCCTACGGGTTGCAGACGGGCAAGAACGAGCTGCCCTGCCGGGTGGCGTTCGTCGCCACCGACCTGCGGCACGCGCTGGAGCTGCTCAGCGCGCTGTCCGAAGTGGACTTCACCGCCGACGCTCCGGTGCTCCCCGAAGGCGTGCAGTACGTCGTGAGCACGTTGCGGCAGCGGCGCGCGGCGAACGCCGCCACCGTCGAGCAGGCCGTCGCCGACCGCGACCTCACCGGGCTCGCCCGGCACTGGTCGCAGGGCGCCGCCGTGGACTGGGACCGGTTGTGGCCGCTGGGCACCCGGCCCGCGAAGCTCTCGCTGCCCGCCTACCCCTTCGAGCGGGTCAGCTGCTGGTACCCCGAGTTCGACGACGCGCCGAGCGTGCTGCGGCCGCTGGCGTTCACCCGCCGCGCCCACCCGTGGGTGGGGGAGAACCGGTCCGACCTGCGCGGAGTCCGCTACGGGCTCACACCGCGCGGTGACGAACTGCTCGACTACGTGCACACCGCGGGCCGCAAGCGCCGGTACGCCACTATGGCGCTGCTGGACGGCGCGCTGGCCTTCGCCGTCGTCGCCGGGATCACCGGCCCGCTGCGAGTCCGCGACGCCGAGTGGGCGGAGCTGCCCGCGCCCGCCGACGAGACCGAGGCCCTGGAATGGCGTCTCGGCCGCTCGGCCGGGGCGCACCGGGTGGAGCTGTGGCACGCCGACGGCACGCTGCGGTTCGCCGCCACCGTCGAAACCGACTCCGCCGTCGCTGAACGGGTTGCGGCGCAACGGATTCCGGAGGTGCCGGACGAGGTCGACCAGGACGGGTTCTACGCGGCGCTCGCCGAAGCGGGCCTCGACGCGCGGCCGTACTCGCGCAGCGTCGACGGCCTGGCCCGGCTCGACGACGGCAGGGTGCTGGTGCGCGTCGGCGAACCGGCGGCCTGCCAGGACCCGCACAAGCGGCACGTGCACGTCCCGGCGTGGGTGCTGGCCGGGGTGCTGCAGGGGGTGCAGCACGTGCTCGGCAGGCCTGATGCGGCGGTGCTGCGGGTCGCGGCGCTGCACGGCGCCGACCTGGACCGCACGCGGGTCGTGCTGCTGGACCGGCTCGCCGACGCCGAGTTCCGGATCGACCTCGCCGACGAGCGCGGGCAGGTGCTGGGCCGGATCGAGCGGGCCGAGTTCGGGACCGGCGCGCTGCCGGGATCGCTGCGCGGGTCCGCGGTCGCGGTGACCCCGGAGCCGGCCGCGTCCGCGGTGGTGCCGGATCCAGTCCGGTCGGCGATCGGGGACGGCGTTGCCGCCGGTGCTGCGGTCCGGAGCCCGGTGGGCTCCGGAACCGCGGATTCCGGTTCTGGGCTCACCGGCTCTGGGGTCTCCGGTCCTGGGGTTCCCGATCCTGCAGGCCCTGATCCTGCGGACCTCTCCGATGCGGTCGGGTCCACATCGGACCGCGAGACCCGGCTGGTGCGAGCGCTGCGGGAGACCGTCGCCGACCAGCTGAAGTTCGACCTCGCCGAGATCGACGCCGACACCCACTTCCACGCCTACGGCTTCGAATCCATCACCCTCGCCAAGCTCTCCGCCGAGCTCAACGGCCTGCTGGGCGTGGAGCTGAGCCCCGCGGTGTTCTTCGAATGCCCGAACATCCGGAGCCTCGCCGAGCACCTCCGCGAGCGGTGGCCGGACCTGGCGGGAGCGCGGCCCGCGCCGGACCCCGCACCCGCGGCACCCGTGACACCTTCGGCACCTTCCGCACCCGCGGTCGAGACCCCGCCGCGGCCCGCGGCCGAGTCCACATCGGACGCGGTGGCCATCGTCGGTGCGGCAGGCCGCTTCCCCGGATCCGCCGACCTCGACGAGTTCTGGCAGCGGCTGCGCGCCGGGGACGACCTCATCACCCCCTACCCGGGCGACCGGTTCGACGAGCGCTACGCGGGCACCGTGGCCCGCACCGAATTCCCGAAGTTCGCCGGGCAGCTCACCGACGTGGACCGGTTCGACGCGGACTTCTTCAACCTGTCCCGCCTCGAAGCCGAGCTGATGGACCCGCAGCAGCGGCTCGCGCTGGAGGCGGTGTGGGCGGCGCTGGAGGACGGCGGCTACGCCCCGGCACGGCTGCCGGAGAGCACCGGCGTCTACTTCGGGGTGTCCGGCAACGACTACCACCAGCTGCTCAACGCCAGCGGCGTCGCACCGGAGGGCTACACGTCCACCGGCAACGCGCATTCCGTGCTGGCCAACCGGATCTCGTTCGTGCTGGACGTGCACGGACCCAGCGAACCGGTGGACACCGCCTGCTCCAGCTCGCTGGTCGCGCTGCACCGCGCGGTGCAGGACGTCCGGTCCGGGCGCTGCGCGATGGCGCTCGCCGGCGGGGTGAACCTGCTGCTCAGCGTGGACACCTTCGCCGCCACCCAGCAGACCGGGATGCTCAGCCCGGACGGCCGGTGCAAGACGTTCGCCGCGGACGCCGATGGCTACGTGCGCTCGGAAGGCGTCGCGGTGGTGCTGCTCAAACCGCTGGACGCGGCCGTCCGCGACGGCGATGCGATCTGGGGCGTGGTGCGCGGCAGCGCGGTGAACCACGGCGGCCGCGCCGGATCGCTCACCGCGCCCAACGGCGGCGCGCAGGCCGCGCTGGTGCGGGAGGCGATGGGCGAGCTGGCGCCCGGCAGCATCGGCTACGTCGAAGCGCACGGCACCGGCACCGCCCTCGGCGACCCGGTGGAGGTCACCGCGCTCGCCAACGCCTACCGCGAGCTCGGCGGTCCTGGCCCGGACGGGCGGCCGTGGGCGCTGGGCTCGGTGAAGACCAACATCGGCCACGCCGAGTCGGCGGCGGGCCTGGCCGGGGTGCTCAAGGTGCTGCTGGCGATGCGGCACCGGGAACTCCCGCCGACGCTGCACTGCGACCGGCTCAACCCGCACCTGCCGCTGTCCGGCGGCGAGTTCGAGGTGGTGCGGCGCGGGCAGGTGTGGGAACCGCGCACCGACCCGAGCGGGCGCGCGTGGCCGTTGCGGGCCGGGGTGAGCAGCTTCGGGTTCGGCGGTGCCAACGCGCACGTCGTCCTCGAAGCACCGCCGCGCCCGCGACACGCCCCGGGCGACGGCGGACCGCAGGCCGTGCTGCTGTCCGCCCGCGACGACCAGCGGCTGCGGGTGAGCGCGCAGCGGCTGCGGGACCACCTCCGCGCCGCCCCGGCCACGCCGCTGCCGGACCTCGCGCACACCCTGCAGGTGGGCCGGGAGGCGATGGAACGGCGGCTCGGCCTGGTCGCGGACAGCGTCGACGAGGTGCTCGGAGCCCTGGACCGCTACCTGGCCGGGGACACCATCGGGCTGCACGCGGGCGGTGTCCCGCGCTCCCGCGGCACCGGCGTGCGGCGCGGGACCGCGCACTCCCCGGAGGTCGCCCGCGCGCTGCGGGACGGGCGGCTCGACGAGGTCGTGCGGCTGTGGTGCGGCGGGTCCGATGTGGACTGGTCCGTGCTGCATCCGGCGGGCACCGGCGTGGTGCGGTTGCCGGGCTACCCGTTCGCCCGCGAGCGCTACTGGGTACCGGAATCCGCACCCGGAAACCACTGGAACGACCGGGAAAACCGCGGTGCGCGGCCGGGAACCGATTCGGTTGTGCGGAAAACCGCAGGGCGCGAGGAGGAAACTCCGGTGGTGGAAGGGCGATCCCCGGCGCCCGGGTTCGACACCGGTGCCTACGCGGCGCTGCTGGACGCGGTCCTCGACGACCGCCTCGGACCGGACGCCCTCAGCGATGCCTGACCACGAGCCCGCGCGACCGCGCCCCCGAACGGAGCCCCACGTGAGTCGACAGATCCTCCGCCTGCCGGTCTGGCGCGACGAGCCGGTGCGGCCCGGTGCCGCGGCGGTCGCCGACCGGCGGCTCGTCGTGCTCTGCGACGTCCCCGACGCCGAGGCGGCCGCGCTGCGGTCGGTGTCGGTGGCGCGGGTGGACGGTCGCGCGGACGGTGCCGCCGCGGGCTTCGAGCACGCCGCCACCCGGCTGCTCGGCGAGCTCCAGCGCGTGCTCGCCGCGGGCGGGCCCTGCCACGTGCAGGTGGTGTGCCCGGCCGGGACCGCGACCGGGTACGCCGGACTGCTCGGCCTGCTGCGCACCGCGTCCCAGGAGGACCCGGGCCTGCGCGGGCAGCTCGTCGAGTTCGACCGGATCCCCGCCGGACCGGACCTCGCGCGGGTGCTCACCGCGGAGCTCGGTTCCGCCGACGAGCACGTCCGCTACGACGGCGGCCGCCGTCGGGTCCGCGACTGGGAACCGGTGTCCCGCCCGGACGCGCCGGTGCCGTGGAAGTCCGGCGGCGTCTACCTGATCACCGGGGGAGCGGGCGGCCTCGGCGCGCTGCTCGCCGCCGACATCGCCCGGCACGCCCCGGACGCGCACCCGGTGCTGTGCGGGCGGTCCGAGGCGCGCGAGGTGCCGCACGGCGAGTACCGGCGCCTCGACGTCACTGACCGCGCCGCCGTCGCCGAGCTCGTCGCCGACGTGGTGCGCGAGCACGGCCGGCTGGACGGCGTGCTGCACGCCGCGGGGCTCGTCGAGGACGACTACCTCATCCGCAAGTCCTTCCAGCAGGCGCAGCGGGTGCTGGCGCCGAAGGTCGCCGGGCTCGTGCACCTCGACCACGCCACCCGCGACCTGCCGCTGGACTTCTTCGCCGCGTTCTCCTCGGGCGCCGGGACGCTCGGCAACGCCGGGCAGGGCGACTACGCCGCCGCGAACGGCTTCCTGGACGCCCACCTGGCGCACCGCGCCGAGCTCGTCGCCGCCGGGACCCGCAGCGGGACCAGCGCGTCGATCGGCTGGCCGCTGTGGCAGGACGGCGGCATGCACGTCGCCGCCGAGGAGATCCCGGCGCTCACCGCCCGCTTCGGGCACCCGCTCTCGACCGGCACCGCGCTGCGCGCCCTGCGCGAGGCGCTGGCGGTCGGAGCACCCCAACTGCTGGTCATCGACGAGGAGGGCGACGTGCCGGAGCGACCGGGAGACCTGCGGGCGGCGGTGCTGCCCGCGCTGAAGGAACTGGTCGCCGCGACCGTGCGGCTGGACCCGGCGAAGCTCGACGCGGCCGCGCCGCTGGACTCCTTCGGCATCGACTCGCTGGCGGTGACCCGGCTGAACCGCGGTTTCGCGCGCTGGTTCGGGTCGCTGCCGAAGACGCTGCTCTACCAGCACCCGACGCTGCACGACCTCGCCGGGCACCTCGCCGAGCGCGACCCGGAGGGGTGCAGGCGGTGGCTCGCGGAGAGCGCGCCCGAGGAGGCGGTGGCAGGCACCGGCCCGGCTCGCGCCGAACCGCGGCCCGCGCCCCGCCCGCTCGGCCCCGCCGAGCCCATCGCGATCATCGGCCTCACCGGCCGCTACCCGGACGCCCCCACCCTCGACGAGTTCTGGCACAACCTGCGCACCGGCCGCGACAGCGTCCGCGAGATCCCCGCCGAGCGCTGGTCGCTGGACGGGTTCTACGAACCCGACCCGCAGCGCGCCGTGCGGCAGGGCGCCAGCTACGGCAAGTGGGGCGGGTTCCTGGACGACTTCGACCGCTTCGACGCCGCGTTCTTCGGCATCGCCCCCCGCGAGGCCGCCGACCTCGACCCGCAGGAACGGCTGTTCGTGGAAGCCTCCTGGTCGGTGCTGGAGGACGCCGGCTACACCCGGGAGCGGATCGCCGACCGGCACGGCGGCCGCGTCGGCGTGTTCGCCGGGATCACCAAGAACGGCTTCGACCGGAACAGTCCACAACGGACGGACGCGGCGCCGCGGACCTCGTTCGCCTCGCTGGCCAACCGGGTGTCCTACCTGCTGGACCTGCGCGGGCCGAGCATGCCGATCGACACCATGTGCTCGTCCTCGCTCACCGCGATCCACGAAGCGTGCGAGCACCTGCGCCGCGGCGACTGCGAACTCGCCATCGCCGGGGGCGTGAACCTCTACCTGCACCCGTCGACCTTCGTGGAGCTGTGCCGGTCCCGGATGCTCGCCTCCGGGCCCGCGTGCCGCAGCTTCGGCGACGGCGGTGACGGCTTCGTGCCCGGGGAAGGCGTCGGCGCGGTGCTGCTCAAACCGCTGGCGCAGGCCGAAGCCGACGGGGACCCGATCCGCGCGGTCGTGCTCGGCTCCGCCATCGGACACGGCGGCCGCTCCAACGGCTACACGGTGCCGAACCCGCGCGCCCAGGCGGCCGTGGTGCGCGAGGCGCTGGAGCGCGCGGGCGTGCCCGCGCGCGACGTGGGCTACCTGGAGGCGCACGGCACCGGGACCCGGCTCGGCGACCCGGTCGAGGTTGACGGGCTGACCGAGGTCTTCGCCGGGGAGGACGGGGCAGTCGCCGGGCAGGACGGGGCAGTCGCCGGGCAGGTCGGCCGGTGCGCGCTGGGTTCCGCCAAGTCCAACATCGGGCACTTGGAGGCTGCGGCGGGCATCGCCGGGCTCACCAAGGCGGTGCTCCAGCTGGAGCACGGCGCGTTCGCCCCCACGCTGCACGCCGACCAGCCCAACCCCGAGATCGACTTCGCCGCCACCCCGTTCGCCCTGCAGACCACCGCCGCCGATTGGCCGGCCGCGGACGACCGCCCGCGCATCGCCGGGGTGTCCTCGTTCGGCGCGGGCGGCGCCAACGCGCACCTGGTGCTCGCCGAGCACCGGCCCGCGCCCGTCGTCCCGATCGAGACGGGTGCGGTGCTGCTCCCGTTGTCCGCCCGCACCCCCGAGGATCTGCTCGCCCGCGCCGCGCAGCTCGCCGGATGGCTGGACGCCGCCGAACCGGACCTGCCCGCCGTCGCCGCGACCTTGCAGCTCGGGCGCGAACCGATGGACGAGCGGGCGTGCTTCACCGCGAGCACCGCAGCCGAATGGCGGGAGCAGCTGCGCGCCTTCCTCGCCGACCCCTCGGGCGAGGGGCCGTGGCACCGCGGCCGGGTCCGCGCCACCCGCGAAACGCTGAACGCCCTGGCGGGCAAGGACGAGCTCCGCGCGCTCGTCGCGCAGTGGGCCGCCCGCGACGAGCTGGGCGAGCTCGCCGCGTTCTGGGCGAAGGGGATGCCGCTGGACTGGTCCGCGCTGCGCCCCGTCGCGCGCCGGGTGCACCTGCCCGCGTACCCGTTCGCCGGGCGCCGGTTCTGGTTCGAGCCCGGGGAGATCGCGTCTGCCGAGAACGTGTCTGCGGTGAACGGGTCTGCGGTGAACGCAGCTGCGTCGAACGCGACCGCCGCGACCGCTGCTGAACCTCGCCCCGCCATCGCCGCCGAGAGCTCGCCCGCCCCCGCGGCCTCGCCCGCCGATGTGGAGCGGGTGCTGCTGGACGCGGTCGGCGACGCCCTGGACATGCCGGTCGCGGACGTCGAGCGGCGCCGGCCGTTCGCCGACTACGGCCTGGACTCCATCCTCGGCGTCAACCTGGTGCACACCCTCAACGCGGCCCTCGGTACCGAACTGGAGACCACCGACCTCTTCGACCACGGCAGCGTCGAACGGTTGCGGGCGTTCCTGCTCGACACCTACGGCGCCGCGCTGCGCGTCCACGGTGCCGCCGAAGCCGACGCGCCCGCCGCCGACGCGCCCGCCGCCGACGCGTCCGCGGCCGCAGCGCCCGCCGCCGACGCACCCGTCACGACGCCGGAACCCGCCGCGACGCCGGAACCCGTTGCGGCGGCGGCGAAGACCCGGCCGGTCGAGGACGACGTGATCGCCGTCGTCGGCATGTCCGCCCGCTACGCCGACGCCGAAGACCCGCAGGCCCTCTGGGACCACCTCGTCGCCGGCGCGGACCTGCTCGAACCCGTCACCCGCTGGCAGCTCGGCCCCGAGATCACCTGCCGCTCCGGCAGCTTCCTGCGCGGCATCGATCGCTTCGACCCGGTGTTCTTCTCGATGTCCGGCGTCGAAGCCACCTACACCGACCCGCAGCAGCGGATCTTCCTGGAGCAGTGCTGGAACGCCCTCGAAGACGGCGGCTACACCGGCGAACGGCTGCGCGAACGCAACTGCGGCGTGTACGTCGGCTGCTACACCGGCGACTACTACGACCACCTCGACGAGGCCCCGCCAGCGCAGGCGCTGTGGGGCACCATGGGCTCGGTCGTCGCCTCCCGCATCGCCTACCAGCTGGACCTGCGCGGGCCGGCGTTGACGACCGACACCTCCTGCTCCAGTTCGCTGGTGTCGTTGCACCTGGCCTGCCGCGACCTGCTCTCCGGGGCGACGGACCTGGCGATCTCCGGTGGCGTGTTCGTGCAGACCACGCCCCGGCTGTACCGCTCGGCGAGCCGAGCCGGGATGCTCTCGCCGACCGGGCGCTGCCACGGCTTCGACGCCCGCGCCGACGGGTTCGTGCCCGGCGAAGGCGCCGGCGCGGTGCTGCTGAAGCGGCTCGCCGACGCCGAACGCGACGGCGACCACGTCCACGGGCTGATCCGCGCCACCGGGATCAACCAGGACGGGACCACCAACGGCCTCACCGCGCCCAGCGCCGCCTCCCAGGAACGGCTGCTGCGCGAGGTGCACGCCGACGCCGGGATCGAACCCGGCGGCATCCAGCTGGTGGAGGCGCACGGCACCGGCACCCAGCTCGGCGACCCCATCGAGTTCCGCGCGCTCACCCGCGCCTTCGCCGGGGCTCCCACCGGGTCGGCCTCGCTGGGCACCGTCAAGAAC